>JAMLIA010000101.1 GCA_023954495.1 Thermomicrobiales bacterium
ACATGCCGATCAGGCCGCGAGATCAGCAGCGCAGTGGTGTAGACAGGCCCTACTTCTTCACGCGTTATGTCGATCAGACGCAGGGGCAGGGATTCGGCTGCGGCGGCGGACAGCAGCGGGGCGACGTCGAGTGTCGGGTCGAGGCGCAGCAGGGCGTAGTCGTCGCCGTGCGCGTCGTAGAGCGAGCGACCATCGGCCAGCCAGACGTGCGGTGTGCGGCAGCCGGGGACGGTGCTGGGCGTGAAGCTGCCCATCGTGTAGGGCGGATGCGGCTCGCCGTCCTGCTCGATCAGCGGCGAGTCGTCGTAGTAGTAGCCGAAGTTCAGCCCGGCTGCGGCGTACTGCTGCACGTTCAGATCCCAGGTGGCCTTGCCCAAATCGGCTCGCGCCGCGTCCCCGGCCGTCGAGTCGTCCTCGATCTCGGGCGGCACGGCCCGGCGCTGCTTCGCCATCGCGTGGGCGTGGTTCATCGCGAAGTGCGACACCTGCTCTGTGATCGGCAGGCGCTCGCGCTCGTAGGCATCGAGGATCGTCGGTGCGCCCCAGCCGGCCACGCGCGCCGCCAGCAGCCAGGCCAGGTTCTCGGCGTCGGCCAGTCCGGCATTCATCCCGTAGCCCGCGTACGGCACCCATAGGTGCGCCGCGTCGCCGCAGATGAACACGCGCCGGTCGCGCAGCTTGTCGGCCACCAGCCGCCGACCGAACCAGTCTTCATTGGAGATGACCTCGTAGGCGAAATCCGCGCCGACGCCGAGAATCTCGCGGATCGCCCAATCGCGATCAACGCTGTCGAAGTCCGGCTCGTTGTCGCGCAGATAGTTGTGCAGCAGCCACGTCTCGCGCCCGTCGATCGCGTAGACCGTGCCGCTGCGCCGCGGATTCAGCGAGATGTTGCCCCACGACGGCGCGCCATCCTGCAGCGCCAGCAGACCCGGCGCGCGGATGTAGCTCGACTGCACACGCTGGACAACAGCATCGCCCTGCAGCCGCGCGCCGATCTGGTGTCGCACCGTCGAGCGCCCGCCATCGCAGCCAACGAGGTACGCGCCAGACAGCTGCACCTCCGCGCCGCTCGCAAGGTCACGTGCCGTCGCAGTGACGCCGTCGTCGGACTGCGTCAGCGACTCCAGCTCGACGCGGTTGAGGGTCGTCAGGCCGTCCAGCTGCCGGGCGGCGTTGAACAGGATCGGCTCAAGGTAGATCTGGTTGATGCGGTGCGGCGGCTCCGGCGTCGGCCAGTCGGTGTCTGCACCCGCGTCGCCGCGCCGACGCCCGGTCGGCGACGGCAGCACGATGCGAGTCAGCTCGCGGCCGGTGAACGTGGTCCGAAAGGCGATGTCGTGCGGGAAGTCGTCCGGCAGACCGGCAGCGCGCAGCTCGCCCGCGACGCCCAGCCGCCGAAACAGCTCCATCGAGCGCGACGCGACGTGGTTGCACTTCACGCTCGGCGGTTCACCCGCCGCCCGCCGCTCGACCAGCGCCACCCGCACGCCGCGCTGCACGAGATCCATCGCTAGCGTCAACCCGACCGGCCCGCCTCCGGCAATCAGCACATCCGCCTGAACATCCATCCGCCCCGCCTTTCGCTGTGTGAGGAACTATAACCTCACCCCCCGGCCCCCTCTCCTCGGAGGAGAGGGGGTGTCCTGTGCGAACAGTGGAGTGAACCCCAAATAGCGAACCACGATCAAAGAGAGGTTACGGTCGTTGCGTTGGTCACCTCGAACTCAGCAGGCGACCGATAGCCGAGGCTGGAGTGCAACCGCTTGTGGTTGTACACGTCCTCGATGAAGTGGTCCAGATTGGCCGCAGCCTCCTCGATCGACTGGTACGCGTTGGTGTTCACCTCCTCAGTCTTGAGCGTCTTGAAGAAGCTCTCAGCCCTGGCATTCTCGTACGGGTTGCCACGACTCGTCATGCTGATCGCGAGACCCGCCTCCTCCAACCGCGCCACATAGGCTGTGCTGGCATACTGCACGCCCTGATCCGAATGATGGATCAGTCCCGGCGCGGGCTGCCGCGTCTGGAGTGCCTGCTCCAGGGCATCCAGTGCCAACGCGGTGTCGATCGTGCGTGAGAGCGCCCAGCCAATACAGCGCCGTGAATAGCTATCGATGATGCAGGCCAGGTAGACAAAGCCTGCTGGCAATCGGATGTAGGTGATGTCTGATTGCCAGACCTGATTGGGTCGCACAATGTCAAGATCCCGGATCCGGTTCGGGTATCGCCGCAGTGCATGGGTCGCATCCGTCGTCACGACGAAGTGCCGTTTGAGCTGACACAACAAGGATTCTGCGCGCATCACCCGTAAGACGCGCTTGTGATTGATCGTCCAACCATCACGCTGGAGCTGCTTGGTGACACGGCGATAGCCATAGCCGGGGAAGGCCAGGATGATGGTCTCGATCGCCGCCCGGAGCGCCACAGTCTGGCTGTCTGGCTCGGTCGGCTGCGTGTAATACCAGGTGCGTCCGACACCGAAGAGCGCGCACAGCTGACGGATCGAGAGTTGTGGGTGGGTTGTCTGCGCAGCGCTGATCATGGCGTGTCGTTCCGCGAGCGAGCGCTGGCGAGCCCCTTTTTTAGCACCTGGTTCTCCAGCGCCAGTTGCCCACAGAACCGCTCCAGCTCGGCGATGCGTTGCTCCAGCGTGGCTGAACCCGTCTGCTCCTGCGGGGAGAAGGCGGCCTCACCGCGTGCGGCATACTCCCGTCGCCAGCGCCAGACCAGGCCGTCACTCAGGTTGTGTTCCCGGCAGACCTGTGCTGGACGCTTCTCGCCATCCTCGATCTGGCGCACCACCTGCAGCTTGAACTCCCGGCTATGAACCCGTCCATTCGCCATCGTCTCATCCTTCCTGCGCTGGCCGTCAGTCTACGACCAGCAGCTGAAGTTCTCTTTGACGGTGGTTCGGTCTTTGGGGTGCAGTCCAAGAAATCTCCCCCGCGTTGGACTGCATTGAACGGGTGGGAGATCTTTCGCTGAGGCTCAAGATGACAGGCCAAGGTGGTGGCTGTCGGCCTGAACGATCAGGCAGTCTGGCGCTGACGAACCACTCGATACTGTACCTGGCATGAACCGTCCGGCCGTCCGCCTGCCACTTCACTGTCATGTTGAGCGAAGCGAAAGATCCGTCCCCACGCATCGGGCTATCCAGCGGGGAGGACGGATTCTTCACTGCGTTCAGAATGACAGAGGCGGTGAGGCTGCCGACCTGTATTCCTGTCATTGAGTGGATTGTCAGTGTCAACACCCAAGGGGACACTCGGGCATTGGCACCCGGTAGCGAGGAATCTCTCCTGCGTTGGGATGCATCGAACGGGTAGGAGATCTCTCGCTGCGATTCGAGATGACAGGACAAGTGGGTGACTGTCGCTACCGTAACGCCGACTGTTTGGTGCGAAGGCTCCGCTATGACACAGGCGTCTCCGTCGGTGGTGTCCGTGGGTTCAGGAACTCGATTGCATCGCTGAATTCGGCTACAAGATCCGCCGCGTCCCTTGTGCCAAGCCACGAGACTGCCTTGCCGTCATCGGTCAGCGTCCACTTCATCGTGAGCCACCAGCCGGGTCCTGCATCAGTCGCGATCGGGCCGGGCGGGTTGTACGTCGTCGGGTTTGCGTCCAGCGTGATGAGAACCCGTTCTCCGACTGAGAGGTTCAGCCACGGCAAGTGGATTGTGACGCTGTCGTTACGCACATTGCCGCCGTTCATCAGCGCAACAATTCGTCCGTTATCGAGATTCGTCGATGTGCGATTCAGGATCGGTGGACTGTCCAGCGCGATGATGTATGGCGTCACGATGGTTGCACTTTGAGGCACCACGTCGTACGGGTTTTCCGGACGTGTGCCGTCGGGCGTTGACCATCGGGCGGGAAGGATCTCCTCCACTCGCCCCGTCACAACGAACTGGCTGACGCTGACATAACCCAAAGCTCCGGGGTCCTCTGCGACCTGGTCGGAAATGAGGCCGAAGTTGAACGGCTCAGCGGGGTTTGCTGTGGCCGACCCGATTGGAAAGAAGGACGCGGGGGTGGCCGTGGGTGCCGGAGTGGCCGTGCTCTGAATGGCGACTATGCTGTCCGTCGAAGTGTCTGTGATCTGCTGACCGGAGGGTGCGTCACGGCAGCCGGAGAGCGCCATCATGCCGATGGCGCACAAGATCGTGATGCACTTCGTCCGATCGAGCCGCATAGCGTGTGTATCTCAGGTAACGTTCGCGTGCCCCACAATCCGATATACGCCACGCTACGCAATCCAGATGGACAGCAGCAGGTAGCAGATGCCGGAGACGATCATGCAGGCCGGGATCGTCAGGACCCAGGCGCTGACGATCGTGCGGGCGACACCCCAGCGGACGCCACCGCGCCCGCGCACCGATCCGACGCCCATGATCGACGACGAGATGACGTGCGTGGTGCTGACCGGGAAGCCGAGGTGGCTGGCGGTGTAGATGACGGTCGCTGCGGCTGTCTCGGCAGCGAAGCCGTGGATCGGGTTGAGCTTGATGATCTTGTCGCCCATCGTGTGGATGATGCGGCGTCCGCCAGCGGCTGTGCCGGCACCCATCGCCAGTGCGGCGGTGATCATGACCCAGAACGGTACGTGGAACGAATCGAGGTGCCCGGCGGTGAAGAGCGCCAGCGTCAGGATGCCCATCGTCTTCTGCGCGTCGTTCGAGCCGTGGCTGAAGGCCATGAACGCGGCTGAGAAGAGCTGCAGCACACGGAAGACGCGCGTGCCGGTTGTCGGGCGGATGCGGAATGTCAGCCAGGAGACGATCGTGATGAGCAGCAGGCCGCCGATGAAGCCGATGATCGGTGAGCCGAGCAGCGCTACCAGTGTCTTTTCAATGCCGGTCCATTGCCAGACCTTGAAACCGCCGTGCACGGCACCAGCACCCAGCAAACCACCGATCAGCGCGTGCGACGAGGACGACGGGATGCCGAACCACCAGGTCAGCAGGTTCCAGATGATCGCGCCAATCAACGCGGCCAGCACGACCGACTGCGTCACCGAGCCCTCGTCGACCAGCCCGGAGCCGATTGTCTCGGCGACAGCGGTGCCGGTGAGCGCGCCGAAGATGTTGAATCCGGCAGCCATGAGGATAGCGGTGCGCAGCGATAGCACGCGCGTCGCCACGACCGTAGCGATGGCGTTGGCGGTGTCGTGAAATCCGTTGATGAAGTCGAAAGCGACGCCCGCGGCGAAGACGAGGATAAGGAGGAGCAGTACCTCATCCACCGTTGGCCGATCCTTCCGTTCGACTACGCCATCTTATAGATGATTTCTTCCATGATCTGAGTGGCTTCTTCGCAGGCGTCGATGGCGTCTTCGAGCGTCTCATAAATCTCTTTCCACTTGATGACGTCCAGCGCGTCGAACTGCCCCTCGAAAAGGGCTGCGAACGCGCGAGACCAGACCCGATCCCCTTCGTTCTCCAGCTCGTGGGCCCGGACGATGTGCTGGCGGTAGCCATCGCCACCGCGCAGGAAGGGCACCAGGTTCGCGACCTCCTGGCAGATCTGGGCCAGCACGTCGGTCAGCTCCTGGGCGAACTCCGGCACGTGATCGACGTTGCAGAGCAGCGCGATCTCGCCGGCCTCCTCGGTGGCATCAATCACATCGTCGAAGACGTGGATCAGGCGGTGGATATCGTCGCGGTCCATCGGCGTGATGAAGGTGCGCGAGATGCGGCCAACCACCTCGTGGGTGATCTGGTCGCCCTCGTGCTCAAGGTCATCAAGAGGTTGGAAGCGATCAGCCGAGATCTCTCCGGCGAAAAATTCCCGCAGTGCTTCGCCCGCCGCGACCATGCAGGCCGCCGAGCGTTCGAACAGCACGAAGAATGTATCCTCGCGCGGCAGCAACCAGCGCATCGCACCCCCCAGCATCTACAGATTGATCTGGACTACCCCACCCAGGGTCGTGCCATACGAGCCATCCGCGACCAATCACGCCCAAGTCACGGAGATTCGTCGTACACAGTATGGCAAAACCGTCGCGTCTATTCATCGCGCCAGTAGACGCGCCCGCCGATGGTTGCCAACTGCGCAGGGCTGTCCTCGGTTGGGAAGACAGCCAGCAAGGTGCGCTTGCCGAACGTCACCCGGAACTCGCCTGCGTTGCTCGGCACGATGCTGCTGGCCGGCTGACCGCTCAGCGTCATCGTCGGCTGGCCATCGTCACTGCCGAATACCGCCGTGTCGCGGCAGGTGCTGTACGAGCCGCTGACGCGCTCCAGCTCGCCATCCGGAAGCGGGTATGGCGCTGGCTCCGGCGCGGACGGCAGGCCGAGCAGCTCGGTCGCGACCGCCTCGGCGATCTCGCGTGATGGGCCGCTTGAGACGTTGAGCAGCGCGATCACGCCGGCGTTGCGCTCCGGTAGCAGCAGCGCGTGCGAGGAGACGCCGGTGATGCCACCCGAGTGCATCAGCGCACGCTCGCCACGGAAGTTGTCCGTTGTGCCCCAGCCAAGCGCGTAGCCCGACTCCGAATCGCGACTGATCCGCGTGCGGTGCAGCTCGCGATGCAACTGCTCCGGCACGCCCGGCAGGCTGCTCAGGTGGGCGGCGAGGTAGCGCGCCATGTCGTTCGCTGTCGAGCGATGCAGGCCGGCCGGCGCGATGATCGCACTCTGCGGCCAGGGTGCGCGGAAGGCGGGCGCACCGTCTTCATAGTCATAGAGGCTGGTCACGTCGTCCCAGCCGAGGCTCAGCGGATCGGCCATCGTCGAGCGCGTCATACCCAGCGGCCCGAAGACGTGCGCATTCATGTAGGTCGCGAACGATTCGCCGCTCAGCCGCTCGATGATCTCGCCCAGCAGTGAGAACGCGTCGTTCGAATATGAGAAGCGCTCGCCCGGCAGACCGGCCGGCTTCTCCGACATCGTTGCGATGTAGCGCAGCAGGTCGGTGGCGCTCTCCATCGGCGCGTCCGATTCCAGCCAGCCCAGCGACATCTCCAGTGCCGGTAGCACCGGCAGTCCCGAGACGTGCGACAGCAGGTGATCGAGGGTGATGTCGGCAGTTGGGAATGGCTCCGGCAGGCGCAAATCCGGCAGCAACTCGCCAGCCGGTGTGTCGAGTGTAACGCGACCATCGGCGACGAGTTGGGCAACCGCGACGGCGGTGAATGACTTGCCGAGTGAGCCGATGCCGAAGACGGTGTCCGGAGTCACCGGACGCTCCGTAGCCAGGTCAGCCGCGCCGTAGCCGCGAGCGAATATGGTCTCGCCATCGACCACGACAGCGACGCTTGCTCCGGGTACCGATTCATCCGCCATCATCGATTGGACAAGATCATCCACTGCGAGTCTGGAATCAGTCATGCGACACTACTCCCCTAATCGGCAAAGTGCTGGTACGCTGCGTCAATACACGACACAGGATCTGCTGCCCTGACGCTTGGCGTCTCCGCCTTTGGCAGATACGGTACTACACCGTCGGGGTGGGAAGGAGAGCAACGAAAGATGGTTCGGAGCGCAATGATTGGCGCACGGGTGCGCCGCAAGGAAGACCCGAGACTCATCACCGGTTCGTCGCTCTATGTCGACGATCTGCAAATGAACGGCATGTTGCACCTGACCTTTGTCCGCTCGCCGTTTGCGCACGCGAAGATCAACAGCATCGATACGTCGGCAGCGGCGGAAGCGCCCGGCGTGGTGGCGATCTACACCAGCGAGCAGCTCGAAGAGTTCTGCGGCCCGATGCCGGGCGGTGGTGGCGGCGAAGGTGCGCCGATGGAAGAGGACAACCCGCAGGCCGAGGGGCAATCCGGCGAGACAGCCGGTGAAGAGGTTGTCGAGGACGACGGCCCGATCCCCACTCCAACAACCTGGCCGCTGGCACGTGGCAAGGTCCGCTGGGTCGGCGAGCCGGTCGTCGTGATCGTCGCTGACAGCGTCGAGCAGGGCCGCGACGCCGCCGATCTCGTCGAGATCGACTACGAGGAGCTGCCGGCTGTCGTCGACATCGAGGCGGCACAGGAGGCGGGCTCGGCGCTCGTCTGGGACGGCATCCGCCATAATGTCGGTATTCGCTACAGCCGCGCGCGCGGCGAGACCGACAAGGCGTTCGCCGAAGCGGCGCACACGATCAAGCAGCGCATCCGCTCGCAGCGCGTCATGGCGACACCGATGGAGGGCCGCGTCACCGCCGCTGCGCCTGATCCGCTCACCAACGGCCTGACCGTCTGGGCGTCCAACCAGGCACCGCACTGGGTGCGTCGGACGATTGCGACGCAGCTCGGCATCAACGAGTCGAACGTTCGCGTCATCGCGCCGGAGGTTGGCGGCGGCTTCGGAGCCAAGATCCCGGTCTATCGCGAGGACCTGGCGACGGCGGCAATCGCCAACAAGCTGCGAAAACCGGTCAAGTGGACGGAGACCCGCTCCGAGAACTTCGCGGCGATGACTCATGGGCGTTGCCAGCTGGCCGAAATCGAGCTGGCAGCCGACGCCGACGGTGTCATCACAGGCCTGCGGCTCGATGTCACCGGCGACGCTGGTGCCTATCCTGCCGGCCTCGACATGCCGCCGATCACGACGATGATGTCGGTCGGTTGCTATGCCATTCCGAACGTCGACCTGAAAGCGAAGGCGGTCTACACCAACACCTCCGCCATCGGCGCGTATCGCGGCGCTGGACGCCCGGAAGCCGCCTACTACATTGAGCGCGCGGTTGACATCCTGGCGCACAAGATGGGCAAGGATGCCGCCGAACTACGCCGCCTGAACTTCATCCAGCCGGAGCAGTTCCCCTACAAGACACCAGCTGGCTTCACCTACGACACGGGAGAGTACGAGAAGGCGCTCGACAAGGCGCTGGAGGTTTCTAACTACGCAGAGCTGCGCGCCGAGCAGGCAAAGGCCCGCGAGGAAGGGCGGCTGGTCGGTATCGGTCTGGCGTCCTATGTCGAGATCTGCGGATTCGGCCCGTGGGAGAGCAGCAGCATCCGCATCGACCCGAGCGGCGCGGTCAGCATTTTCACCGGCATCTCCCCGCACGGGCAGGGTCAGGAGACGACCTTCGCCCAGATGCTGGCTGACGAGCTGGGTGCCGACTTCGACCGCATCGTCGTTCACCACGGCGACACCAGCAACACCCCGCAGGGCAACGGCACGATGGGCAGCCGCGGTCTGGCGGTCGGTGGCGCGGCGGTCATGGCCTCGGCGGTGAAGATCCGCGACAAGATGCTCGCCATCGCCGGGCACCAGCTTGAGGTTGCCAAGGATGACGTTGAGTACGATCGCGAGACCGGCACCTACCGGGTGAAGGGCTCGCCCGATAAGTTGCTGACCCTCAACCAGATCGCCGAGATCGCCTACGGTGGCGGTCTGCCGGAGGATATCGACGCCGGCCTGGTCACAACCGACTTTTTCAAGACGACCGGCGAGACGTACCCGTTCGGCACGCACGTCGCGATGGTCGAGATCGACCCGGAGACCGGCAAGGTCGAGGTCAAGAACTTCTGGTCGGTTGACGACTGCGGCAACGTTATCAGCCCGATCCTCGTCGAGGGGCAGGTGCACGGCGGGCTGGCGCAGGGCATCGGCCAGGCGCTCTATGAGGAGTCGGTCTACGACGAGAACGGCCAGCTCATCACCAGCACGCTGATGGAATACGCCGTCCCGCACGCCGACAGCTTCCCGATGTTCGACCTGCACCGCACCGTCACCACCACCCCGCTCAACCCGATGGGCGCAAAGGGCATCGGCGAGGCCGCCACGATCGGCTCAACGCCGGCCACGGTCAACGCCGTCCTCGACGCGCTGGCCCCGCATGGTGTTACGCATCTTGATATGCCGTTGTCTGCGCCGAAGGTGTGGGCGGCGTTGCAGGGTGGTGGGGAGTAGCGGGCGAACTGGTTTCTAGACGAAGAGAAGCGAGCCTCTCCTGGGAACGGGGGAGGCTCGCTTCGTTCGATGGATGGACGATTCACAAGATGGCGACTCAGATCATCGTGCTCAATGGCGGTTCCAGCTCCGGTAAGAGCGGCATCGCGCGCTGCCTGCAAGCGATCCTGCCCGACCCATGGCTCAGCCTCAGCATCGATGACCTGATCGACGCCATGCCGCCGTCACTCGTCGGCTCCGGCTCAGGCGTGACCTTCGGCGAGCAGGGCGAAGTCGAGGTCGGCGACGCCTTCCGCACCGTCGCCGCCGCCTGGATGGCCGGCATCGCCGAAATGGCGCGGCGCGGCGCACGCATCATCGTCGACGATGTCTTCCTCAGCGGCGCAGCATCGCAAGAGCGCATGCGCGCCAGCTTCGACGGCATCAACGTGCTATGGGTCGGCGTCCACTGCGATCCCACCATCGCCGCTGCCCGCGAACTCGCCCGCGGCGACCGCGTCGGCGGCATGGCCGCGTCGCAAGCGGCTGTGGTGCAGGGGGGTGTGGTGTATGACCTGGAGGTTGATACGAGGAGGGCGGAGGCGTTGGAGTGTGCGCGGGTGATTGCGGGGTGGGTGGGGTGACATCCAATCCGTATTGGAGG
>JAMLIA010000102.1 GCA_023954495.1 Thermomicrobiales bacterium
ACCTTTGTCGCCGAAGCGCTGACAGCTGATGGCGCATCGCTCGGACGCTGGACCTGCACGCCGTCAGCACGTCTTCAGCCGTTTGTCGCGGCGCTTGGCGAAGATGCAGGACGCGTCGTTGTCACGACTGGCGGCATTATGGCCGCCGATGGCGACTCCTGGCGCGAGGTGGCGCGTGTCGCGACCGACCTGGAGGCGTTCTGGGATTTCTGGCAGCGGGACATCCTGCCCGACCTGTTGCGGCTGGTTGAGGAGTCCGGTGCGCAAGCCAACCATCAGCCGTTCTTCGGCGAACTGCTCGCGGAGGTCTCAGTCAGCGAACCAAACGAGCGGCTCGGCGTACGCGAGGAGAACGATTCAGCGGCCGAGGCGCTCGCCGAGGATATCTACTTCACAACACTCGACGCCATCGAGCTGTTCGGCCAGCGCACGAACGGCGACACGCTGAGCGCACCGGGACCAATCATCCCGATCGTCCGTGTTGCTTCCAATGCCGCGCCGTCCGCCAGGATCACCCTGCGCGCGGCACCAACACAGCCAACGTTGCCACTGGCAAACCTGCGCGTGAGCGAAGTGACACTCTTCGATGGTGAGCTAGCGGTCGCTATCGACGCCGAGATCGACGGCAACACTGCTCCAACTCTCGACCGCCTGCGCGCGCTGGCCAGCATGGACCTTGTGGGCGATCCATCGCTACGCGCAAGCGTGCGCCTCGCTGGTGAGAGCGTGTCACTCCGCCTGCCACTCGTCGCGCCGTTGGTCGCTTCAGGCAGCGATGATCGACCGCCGATGACGGAGAATATCCACGGCGACCGCGTTGTCGACATCACCGCCGGTCTGGCTGCCGCGCCGGAGATCAGCGCCTGGATCGAGGATGCGTCGTATCAGGGTCGACCGCTTCCGGCGCTGGCTCTTCAGGCATCGACACCAGGACGGCTGCACTCCATCGTCAAATCGGCAATTTTCAAGCCGACCTACCTGATCGTCTCCCGCCATCACGCCAACGAGATATCCAGCACCAACGCCGCGTTCCAGCTCGCCTGGCTCTGCGCGCACGACCCGGAGTGGCGACGCTATCTTGATGCGGTCAACATCGTCGTGCTGCCGTATGAGAACCCGGACGGCGCGGCGCTGCATGCCCGCTTGGCCAGCTTTCCTGAGGCCGCCACGTGGAAGCATCACCCGGCGCGATACAACGCGCTCGGCTACGAGTACGGCGCGGATCATCTCGATCCCGACACACGCTTTGGTGAGGCACGAGCGCGCGGGTCGATCTGGCGTCGCTGGCTACCGGACGTTATCGTCGACAACCACGGCGTGCCGTCGCACGAATGGGTGCAGCCGTTCGCCGGCTTCGGCTCGCCGCCGCGCTTCCGCGTGTCGTACTGGATCGTGCAGGCGCTGCTCTACGGCATCGCGTCCTATGTCGACGGACCGGACAACGAGGACCAGCGTGCGTCGGTCGCCGCGCTGCAACAGGCAGTTTCGGCGATGGTGCGCGATACCGACATCGGCGAATGGAACCGGATCTACGGCGCAAGCTATCGCGAGTGGGGTCAGTCGCGCCAGCCGGATCGCTTCCCCGGCGAATTCCACGACGACATGCTCTGGCACATCGCCGCTGTCGATGGCGACTCGCCACGCCGTGGATTCCACCTGCGCTACCCACGCACGACCGTTCTCTCCTGGGTGACAGAGGTGAACGACGAAACAGCCGAAGGCGAGCATCTGGAGCTCGTCGCCCGCGCACACCTGCTGGCGAACAAGGCAACGCTCGACCTGCTCTCCTCCGCCGCCACCGCGCCGACATTGCGGGCCGCGCGAAACACAGACGGCACCACCACCTGGCAGGATCGGCCGCCAGCGGCCACTGCGGTTGGGCGGCTCGCGGATGATCAGGCTGGGTAGCGGGTGGGCCGCGTAACGCTGGGCATTCCTTACACGTCAGGTTGTTGACTTATCACGAGCCGCGCCCGGTCTATGTAGGGGCGTATCGCATACGCCCGGCCAGGTCCACGACCACGTCGGAGCGTGTCAATCGGTCAGGTAGGCGTTAGCTCGGGTGGGTGTCAGACACGCGATCGCCACTTACCTGGCCCCCGCCAATCTGGCCGGGCGTATGCGATACGCCCCTACATTTTAGCGGCATCCGTCCGTCCCGCGCGCCGTCCCGCTGAACGAGACACTGCCCGGTCCCCTTGACAAATGAAACTAATGACGTTAGTATACATACTAATGATCGTAGTCACTCTGGAAGGGCACTCACGTGATCACCACTCACAGCAACAACCTGATTCAGCTCACACGCTGGCCACTGCTGTTCCCGGTCAACGTCTATCTCGTTCGTGAAGATGATGGCTTCACGCTGATCGACACTGGCGTCTGGCGGGGCGGCGACGATCCTGAAGATCGCGCGTCAGCACGGCGGCGAGATCGTGCGGATCGCGCTAACGCACGCTGACTCCGACCACGTTCTCGGGCTGGATGCGTTGCGCAAGGAATCGCCGGATGCCGAGATCCTGATGACCGCGCGCTCGGCCCGTCGGCTGACCGCGACCGCTCGGTCGATCCCGAAGAAATGCACGGCGGGAAGACGAAGCTCGGTGGCGGCAACGTCCAGAAGACAACCCCGACCTGGCTGCTGTCGGACGGCGACCGCGTCGGCTCGCTCGAGGTAGTTGCATCTCCGGGCCACGCGCCGGACCAGATCGCGTTCTACGACCATCATGATGGTGCGCTGATCGCCGGAGACGCGTTCCAGACGCGCGGCGGGATGGCGGTGTCAGGCGTCGTGCGCCCGACGTTCCCATTTCCGGCCTGGTCGACCTGGGACAAGGCGCTCGCGCATGATTCGGCGCGGCGCTTACGGGCGCTGAACCCAACCCGGCTGGCTATCGGGCACGGCGATGTCCTGGAGCAGCCACAGGCGGCGATGGATGCGGCAATTGAAGAGGCTGCGCGCCGTGTCAACTAGCCGACAGGAAAGCGCGCGGCGCACGAGACGCGGCCTCGATCACGCGACGGTCATTCAGTCAGCGGCGGAAATGCTGGACTCCGCGCCAGATAGCGACATCACGCTGGCGAGTCTGGCGCAGACCCTTGGCGTCCGCGCGCCGTCGCTCTACAACCACATCGAAGGACAGGAGGGGCTCCGACGCGGTTTGGCACTGCTGGGAGTACAGGAGCTGGGCGAGCAATTGGCTCGTGCTGCCATTGGCAAGGCGGGCGAGGACGCGCTGCGGGCCATCGCCGACGCCTACCGGACGTTCGCGCTACGGCGACCCGGTCTGTACCGCTCAACCATCCGCGCGCCCGATGCCGATGACGTCGAGCTGCTGGCTGCCGCAGATGAGGTGCTGGAGGTGTTGCGGCTGGCGATGGGACCGTTCGGCCTGACCGACGACGAGCAGATCCACGCAATTCGCGGACTGCGCAGCATCGCGCACGGCTTCGTCAGCATCGAGCTGGGCGGTGGCTTCGGGTTGCCGTTCGACCTCGATACGAGCTACCAGCGGCTCGTTGACGCGTTCATCGATGGCCTGGCTGCTCGTCGTCAGGGCTGAAGTTCGGCGACGAGCGCCGGGAGCATCTCGTCCATTTCGGCGATCAGCGTCGGCACGCCGTCCGGCAAGTCCACCCAGCTGAAGCGAAACAGGATGCGGCTCTCCTCGCCCTCCGACGGTTCCTCTTCCCAGTGATCCCATTCGTTGGCGGGCGTCCCACTGCAGCGCAGGTGGAAGTAGTAGCGTTCGTGGATCTCCGGCTTGCCGTGCGGGTGGCAATCGTATTCAGCAACTCCGAGGAAGCGCACGAGGGTCAGGTCAGGCAGACCGGTCTCCTCCTGCGCCTCACGCAGTGCGGCGAGATCGAGCGGTTCGTCGTGCTCAACCGTCCCGCCGGGGACCTGAATGCCCGCTTCCGGATGCTCTGGCTGACGGAAGATCAACAGGCGCGAGCCATGGGTGATGTAGGCCAGGACCTTGCGCTTCCTCGGAAGATTCGCTCCGTCGATGCAGACTTGCCTCACGTCGTCGGCTTGCCCCAGCCGCCGCCGCCGGGCGACTGGATCGACAGGCGATCCCCTGGCTGGGCCGCGAAGCGGATCTTGCCCGGTAGCGGCTGATCCTCGCCGTTGCGTCGCAGGATGTTGGCCCCGCGCTCGCCGTCCGCGCCGCCCTGCAATCCCCACGGCGCGAGGCGGCGGCGCTCGGTGAGCAGCGTCACTTCCGCCTCGACCTCGAACGCGATCTCGCGGACCAGACCGTCGCCGCCCCGCGACGATCCGGCTCCGCCCGACCCATCGCGCAAGCGATATTCGGTGATGCGCATCGGGTAGGCGAACTCGAACGCCTCAACCGGCGTGTTGAGCGTGTTGCTCATGTGGACGTGGACGCCGGAGAGTCCGTCAAGACCGGGCCGCGCGCCCATGCCGCCGCCCATCGTCTCGTAGTAGGCGAACGGGCGGTCGGTGCGCGAGTCCAGACCACCGGCGGTCACGTTGTTCATCGTGCCCTGGCTGGCGGCCGGGATGATGTCCGGCAGCGCCTGCGCCAGCGCGCCGAAGATCGTGTCGGTGATGCGTTGCGATGTCTCGACGTTCCCACCGGCGACCGGACGTGGCGGACGCGCGTTGACCACCGTGCCGAGCGGCGCGATCACCGTCACCGGCGCGAAGGTGCCGTGGTTCGACGGCGCATCGTCCGGCATCAGGCAGCGCACGACATAAAACGACGCAGACTTGGCTACTGCCGCAACGGCGTTGATGCTGCCGCGCGACTCCGGCGCGGTGCCGGTGAAATCGACGGTCAGCTCGCTACCGGCGACCGTCAGCGTGACGACGATCTGGATCGGTTCGTCGACGATGCCGTCGTCGTCGAGCGCGTCGGTGAAGGTGTAGACGCCGTCGGGAATCTGCTCGATCGTCGCGCGAGTGATGCGCTCGCCGTAGGCGATGAGCGCGTCGATGTGCGCGTCCAGCGTCGCCAGACCGGCGCGCTCGACCAGCTCCTGGATGCGTCGCGCGGCTGTGCGGTTGGCAGCGACCTGCGCGGTCAGGTCGCCGCGGCGCTCGTCGGGCGTGCGCACATTGCGCAGCAGCAGCCGCAGCGCTGCCCGGTTCGGCGCGCCGCCCTCCCAGAGCTTGATCGGCGGGATGATGATGCCCTCCTGATAGATCTCGGTCGCGATCGGCATCGAGCCGGCCGAGATGCCGCCGATGTCGGCGTGGTGAGCGCGGTTCGCCGCGAACCCGGCCAGGACTCGCTGGTCGCCATCTGTCACGAAGAGCGGCGAGATCAGCGTCACATCCGGCAGGTGAGTGCCACCGAGGTAGGGATCGTTCAGCGCGATGACATCGCCGGGCAGAAACTCGTCGAACTCGGAAAGCGCCGTGGCGACTGACTCGGGCATCGAGCCGAGATGCACCGGAATATGGGCCGCCTGCGCAACCAGCCGACCGTCGCGGTCGAACAGCGCGCAGGAGAAATCGCGGCGCTCCTTGATGTTCGGCGAGTAAGAGCTGCGCGTCAGGACAGCGCCCATCTCCTCGGCAATCGCCGCGAGTGCGCTGCGGAAGATCTCCAGACTGACCGGGTCGACGATTGGGGTGCTATCGACGGGCTGGGACATCTAGCGAACTCCTTCGGCTGGTGCGGGGGATACGAGGGTGGTCGGATATTCAGCGGAGAGGTGTGACTCCGGCAGTCTCCTCTGCGTTTGATTCAGGCGAGCGGGTGGGAGATTTCTCACTGCGGTTCGAAATGACAGGAGAACTGGGTGGCTGCCGTCCAGACACTTTGCGTTGAATGGTGCAGTGAGCGGGCTTTCAGTGCCAGCACGTCGGGCAGTACGCTCCGGCAGCCACCCTCGAAACCTGTCATTTCGAACCGCAGTGAGAAATCTCCCACCCGTCCGACTCGTTCCAACGTGGAGGAGAGACAGGACAAGGGAACGGCTATCGGGCCGGATTGTTCGACGTGCCGGCACCGACAGAACGCTCACGCCGTGCCCCCCGCTCGCTCAATGACCAGGTTGCCGACGACATCAGCAGCGGCACGCCAGCTGGGCGGGATGACGAGCGTCGTGTCGTACTGGGTGACGATCGCCGGGCCGTCGATCGTCTGCCCCGCCGTCAGGGTGGCACGCTCGTAGATCGGCGTAGTGATCGCCTGCGGCACACCATCGACGCCGAAGACGACGTTGCGCCGTTCGGCTGGGGTAGCCGGAGTGGCGTCGCCTGGTTCGCTGCGCGTGAGCTCCGGTGGGGTCGCGACGCCTCTGGCTTTGACGCGGACGTTGACGATCTGGACGCGCTCGCCCGGGTCGCTGTAGCCGAAGCGCCGCTCGTGCGCCTGATGGAACGCCTCTATCGCGCCGCGCAGATCGCCCTCGTACGGCACAACCAGCTCGTAGGACTGGCCGATATAGCGAATGTCCAGCAGGCGTTCGATCTGGATCTGATCGGTAGCGACGCCCTCAGACAGCAGATCGGCTCGACCGGTTTCGGACAGCTCGCGGAAGACTGGCTCGATCGCGGCCTCGGCGGAGTCGTCCTCGACCATGACGGTGCGGACGTAGTCCTTGAGGACATCGGCGGCCAGCATGCCGAGCGCGGACAGCACACCCGGTGTCGCCGGGGCCAGCACGCGCGGAATGCGCAGCACGTCGGCCAGCTCGCAGGCGTGCAGCGGGCCAGCGCCACCGAAGGCGACCAGCGCGAAGCGGCGCGGATCGTGGCCGCGCTCGACTGAGATGACCCGGATTGCCGCCTCCATGTTGGCGTTGGCCACGCGGATGATGCCGAGCGCGGCTTCCTCGATGCTGGTGTCGAGGCGCTGCGCGACTGGCTCAATCGCCGCTCGGGCGGCGGTGACATCAAGCGTCATCGTCCCCCCGAGGAAGCGATCCGGAATAAGCCGTCCGAGCGCGACATTCGCATCGGTGACGGTTGGCTCAGTGCCGCCGTTGCCGTAGGCAGCCGGTCCAGGGACAGCGCCGGCCGATTGCGGACCGGCCCGCAACGCGCCGCCCAAATCGAACCAGGCGATGCTGCCACCGCCCGCGCCGACGGTATGGATGTCGATCGTGGGCAGCCGCGTCGGGTGACCGCCGATGCGGCCGTCGGTCGTCTCAGTTAGCGCGCCGTCGATCAGCGCTACGTCAGTCGATGTTCCGCCCATGTCGAACGAGATGATCTGGTCGATGCCCGACGCCGCAGCTACGAACGCTGCGCCGACGACACCGGCGGCCGGGCCCGACAGGAGCGTGCGAGCCGCCTCGCGTCGCGCGGTCGCGGACGAGATAGAGCCACCGTTGGATTGCATGATGCGCAGCGGCGTTGAGTCCGGCAGGGCGGCTTCGAGCCGGGCGAGGTAGCGGTCCATCAGCGGCGCAACGTAGGCGTTCAGCACGACCGTGCTTGTCCGCTCGTACTCGCGGAACTCCGGCAGCACCTCGGATGACGCCGACACGTGCAGTCCGGCGGCGCGGGCCGCCTCAGCGACAATCTGCTCGTGGGTCGGATTGGCGAACGAGAACAGCAGGCAGATGGCGACCGATTCGGCCTTGGCGTCAACCATAGCCTGCACGGCGGCTACGACCGAATCGGCGTCCAGCGGCGTGATGATGCCGCCACGCTCGTCGAGCCGCTCGCCGACCTCGACACGCAGATCGCGGGGCACCAGCGGCTCCTCGCGGGTGACGCGCAGGTCGTAGAGCTTCGGACGCGTCTGCCGCGCGATCTCCAGCACATCGCGGAACCCGGCAGTGGTGATTAACCCGGTGCGCACGCCTTTGCGCTCCAGCACCGCGTTGGTCGCGACGGTCGAGCCGTGGACGAGTGCGGCCAGCTGGTCGAGGGCGTCGAGGTCGCGAAGCCCCTGAACAATCGCCTCATCTGGACTACCCGGCGTCGACAGGACCTTGTGGACGTGGATGCCGTTGGCATCAATCACGACGAAATCGGTAAAGGTTCCGCCGGTGTCGACACCGACGAGGACTGCCCTGGCTGACATATCGCTCATTGAACCTGTCTGTCCATTTCTCCACGGTCGCGGTCGTGCGGCGGTCAAGTCCGCTGATTGTAGTGCAGCGTTTGCCGCCTGTTCTGCGGGAATCCCGCGCACGCACTACAATGCCCTGTCGTGAACGACTCACCACGGATCTGCTACGCCGGAACGTACGAGCGCGACTACCCGCGCAATCGCATTGTGATCGACGCGCTGCGCGAGGCTGGCGTGCGCGTTGAAGAAATGCACGCGCCGGTGCTGGAGCTTTGGCGTGACAAGAGTGCCTTGCGTTGGGTCGGGCTGCTGATGCTGCCGATCCGGATGCTGGCTGCGTACCTGTGGCTGATCCCGCAGGTCATCGGGCACCTGCGCAAGAGTGATGCGCTGATGATCGGATACGTCGGGCAGGGCGATATGCTCGTCCTCGGCCCGCTTGCGCGGCTCTGCCGGCGCCCGGTGATCTTCAATCCACTGGTGACATTGACCGACACGATTGTTGAGGACCGCGGGCGGTTTGCGGTCGGCTCGCTACCGGCGCGGATCATTGCGTTGATCGATCGGCTGGCGTTGCGGCTGGCGACAGTTGTGCTGGCTGATACCGACGAGAATGCAGCCTACATGTCCGAGCGATTCGGCGTGCCGACCACGCGCATCGTCGTCGTGCCGGTCGGTGCGGACGAATCGGTCTTCTTCCCGGCTGCGTCGCAACGGACACACGCGAGCCAGCTCGATGTCCTGTTCGTCGGCAAGTTCATCCCGCTGCACGGCGTCGAGACGATTATTCGCGCGGCGGCTTTGCTGGAGCAGCGCGGCGTGGACGCGCGGATTGAGCTGGTTGGGACGGGCCAAACGTACTCGGCGGCGCGGGTGCTGGCCGCGAGGCTGAGCGTGCGGAATATTGTGTGGACGAATTGGATACCCTTTGAGCACCTCGGCGCGCGGCTCCGTGCCGCAGATGTCGTGCTGGGCGTGTTTGACGGCGGAGCGAAAGCAGCGCGCGTGGTCCCGAACAAGGTCTATCAATCGACCGCCTGTGGGGTTGCGACGATCACCCGGCGCTGCGCCGCGGTCGAGCGCTACCTGCCCGACGACAAAGACGCCGTCCTGATCCCACCCGATGATCCCGATGCATTGGCTGCCGCAATTGCGCGATTGCAGGATGCAGATGCGCGTGCGCGCATCGCAGCCGGAGGCCGTTCCGCATTTGAGGCACACGCCTCGTTGGCAGCGATCTCGCGGTCGCTCTGGCCGGTCGTCGATCTGGCACGGACGAGGGGGCGCGCGTGGCGCGATCGCGACTGATCGTGCCAGTCGTCTTCTGGCTGGCGCTGGTCGGCGCGCTGATCGCACTCTGGCTGTCCGGGCAGGCAGCTGGAGCCTGGGAGCATGTGCGAGGCGCGCACCACCTGCCGCTGCTGGCCGTAATCGCCTGCGGCATCGCGCTCCCGCTGGTCCATGCTGTGCGCTGGTGCGTGCTGATGGAGGCGCTCGACGCCGAGGTGCCGGTCGGCTTGGCGGCCGATGTCACGGTCAGCTCGTCGCTGGTCAATTACGCCGGTCCCGGCTTCCTCGGCGCGCCGGCCAAAGCCTTCCTCGCCAACCGCGCCGCCGGTGCGCCATATGGCAAGACGATCCTCTCGATGGCGTTTGAGCAGGGGCTCGACTTCCTCGTGCTGCTGGTCGGCTCGATCCTGGCCCTGCTGCTGATCGGCCCCGGCCCATTCATGGACGCGGTCGCCGGCTACGGCCAGACGGCGCGATTGGCGCTGGTCATCGGGGCTATTGCGCTTGTGGCGGTCCTCGTGCTGGTGGGTCGCGATCGCATGCGGCGCGGCGTGGCGCGGATTCGTGAGGCGTTCGCCGCCATCGGTTCGCGGATCAATCGCCCGGCGGTCGCCTGGTGCACGGCGACGCTCTGGCTGCTGCAGGCAGCCGTCATCGCCAGCCTGCTCTGGGCGCTCGGCATGAGCCTGTCGCTGACTGCGGTGCTATCGCTGTCGACGATCCCGCTGCTGCTCGGCCAGATCGTGCCGCTGCCTGGTGGGCTGGGTGTTCGCGAGGCCGCGATGGTCGCGCTGGCCGTGCCGGTTGGGATGAGTAGCGGCGAGCTGCTCGGCTTCGCCATCCTGCAGCGCGTGCTGCTGGTCGTCGCGCTGCCGGTCGCGCTGCTGGCCGTGC
>JAMLIA010000103.1 GCA_023954495.1 Thermomicrobiales bacterium
CAAAGGTGGTCCCGGCTACCTGCATGGCCTCATCCAGCGTGAGCACCCGGTCGCGCTCCAGCATCGTTGCGTTCAGCGTGTCGAGATCGAACGGGTCAGCGCCGTTCGGTGCCTCGTCGGTGCCGTACTGCTCCAGCACAGTCGGCGGCTCACCCCGCAGCAGGCCGCGCAAGTGTGCGGTCGTCCAGCGCTCGTAGGCGGTGATGTGGGCGACGATGTCCTTCACCGACCAGCCGGACGCATCCATCGGTTGCGTCATCCGATCAGTGCCGACCGCGACCAGTAGCTCATCAAACGCTGCCCGGGCCGACTGAAGACGCTCGATCGTCGTAGCCTGTTCGGCCGACATACCTGATGTATCCACGCACTACCCTTCTGAAATCGACTCGCCGACAACCGGCAGGGTCGGGGTCGCACGACGCCCGCCGGACCAGACGCAGATCACCGCACCGAAGAGTGCAACCAGCGGCAGACCGAGGCCGAGCGCCGGGTAATCGCCGATCGCGAGCAGCACGCCACCGAGCAACGCGCCGAACGCGGTGCCGAAGCGGGTGACGGACGAGTTCAGCGCCATCGTCGTGCCCTGCGCGGTCGGCGTTTCGGTTGACATGATCGTCACTGCCGTGACCTCGGCGATACCGCCAAAGAACGAACCGACCAGCAGCGCCAGCCAGGTGAGCAGGATCGGCGGCTGGACGATGAAGACGACGCCAACCAGGATGCCCATCGACGAGGCCGTCACCAGGAATGTGCGGCGCGGCTCCAGGTGGCGCAGCGGGCCGCTGACGAGCAGACTGCCAGCCATGAAGCCGGGGCCGAGCACCAGCCAGATCAGGCCGGCCTCCTGCAGCGAGCGACCCAGCTCCTCGACGAGGAACGCGCCAATGTAGGTCAGCATCCCCGTCCAGGCGACGCCACGACCGAACTGGGCGGCATAGACACGCACCAGCGGCGGGAAGCGCACGAGCGGCAGGTAGGTGCCGAGCAACGCACCCAGACGCAACGGATCGTGCGCCGTCACGACATCGCGCTCCAGCGTCGCCGAGGTCAGCGCCAGCCCGGCAGCGGCGACAACGGCCAGCGCGAGAAACGACCAGCGCCACGAGAGCTGGCTGCCGATGAACGTCAGAATCGGGAAGCCGATGATGCTGGCGACCGAGGCCGACGCGAACATGCGGCTGATGACCTGGCGGCGCACATCGCCGTGGTAGCGATTCCCGGCAATGGCGAACGCCATCGGCGAGATCGTCGCGGCGCTGATGCCACTGAGCAGTTGCGCACCGACGAGGAAGCCGAAGCTCGGCGCAGCGGCAATCCCGATGTTGCACAGCACCAGCGCCACCAGCCCGAGCAGCAGCAAGCGACGATAGCCGAGCCACTCGGCAGAAGGGCCGATTGCCAGCCCGACCAGCGCGCCGACCAGCGACGACACCATCACGGCCTGACCGAGCAGCGCCGTCGAGGTCGCCAGATCGTCGCCGATTGCGGAGAGAAATGGCGATAGCGCGAGCGCAGTCAGCACGCTCATCGAGGTCGCGAAACAGAGCGTCAGGAAGACTGAGCGGTCGTCGGCGATTTTGGCGATACCGTCGCTCACGCGCTCGGCCTCCAGACGTGCGCTCGCTCGCGCCTACTGATCCGACCCGCCAGAGACGGTCGTCGTGGAATCTTCGGCGTATGCGTGACGCAGCGCAACAGGCGGCTGCGATTGCGGCGCAGTTACCGAGCGCAGGCGCAGGTTCAGCATCTCCACCAGGACGGAGAAGCCCATCGCGAAGTAGATGTAGCCCTTCGGAACGTGGCGATCGAACCCTTCAATCAGCAGCGACACACCGATCAGCAGCAGGAACGACAGCGCCAGAATCTTCACCGTCGGACGCGACTCAACGAACCGACTGATTGGCCCGGACGAGACCATCATGACACCAACGGCAATGACGACAGCGGCGATCATCACCTCGATGTCGTCGGCCATGCCGACTGCCGTAATCACCGAATCGAGCGAGAAGACGATGTCGAGCAGCAGAATCTGCACGATGACGTTGACGAACGAGGCGGGCACACGGGCGCTGGCATGGCCTTCCTCACCCTCCAGCTTGCCGTGTATCTCGGTCGTACTCTTGGCTATCAGGAACAGACCACCGAAGATCAGGATGAGGTCACGCCCGGAGATCTCCTGCCCCACGATCTCGAAGATCGGATCGGTCAGCCCGATCACCCACGACAGCGAGAACAGCAACGCGATGCGCATGAACATCGCCAGCCCCAGCCCGAGCAGTCGCGCGCGCTCCTGCTGCTCGGCCGGCAGCTTCCCGGCCAGAATCGAGATGAAGATGATGTTGTCGATGCCGAGGACGATCTCCAGGGCCGTCAAGGTCAGCAGTGCGACCCAGATCTCCGGGTTAGCCAGCCAGTCCATGCAGCGCTGCCCTTCGGTAGCGGACGCGAGACGCAATTCGGGAAGTATGACATGGACCTCACCCCCGGCCTCTCTCCCGTGGGGAGAGGGGTGTCCTCGGCGACGGAGTTTGGGTGCCGTGTTCAAGGAGTGACGATCGGCAGACCCCTCTCCCAGCCTCTCCCCCTCGAGGGGAGGGGAGCGAGGAACGGCAGCCAATCCGGCAGCATCAGGACACCCCCTCTCCCAACGTTGGGCGGGAGCCATCGCCCATGGGGCACCTGGGCAGCGGCCGGGGGTGAGGGTCGCCGCCTCCACTTACCCCGCGAGCACCACCGGCAGCGCCACGACACTCCTGAACGAAAAGCCCTCCTGCCAGGTCACGTCGTCCGTGGCGAGCCGCGCGTTGGGAAACCGCTCGACGAGCGATTGAATCGCCGTCTGCGCGACCGCCCGCGCAGTTGACGACCCGAGGCAGAAGTGCGGCCCGCCGCCGAAGGTCAGGTGCCGGTTCGGCTTGCGCGCCGGGTCGAAGGTGTCCGGATCGGGGAACTGTGACGGGTCGCGATTGGCCGAGCCGATGAACAGATGCACACTATCGCCGACCGCCATCTCGCGCCCGTGCAGCGCAATCGGCTCGTCGCGCACGACGCGGCTGGTCGCCTGCACCGGACTCTCCCAGCGCAGCACCTCCTCGATCGCCGGCCGCACCAGCGCCGGGTCGTCGCGCAGCCGGGCAGCGACTTCCGGCTGCCGCAGCAGCGACAGCGCCGCGTTGCCGATCAGATGTGCCGTCGAATTGTTGCCGCCGACCAGCAACGCCACAACCATCACAACGAGCTCCTCGGTCGAGAGCCGGTCGCCCGACTCTTCCGCCGCAACCAGCTCGGAGATCAGATCCTCACGCGGCTCTCGCCGACGCTCGTCGATGATCGCTTCCAAAAACGCGCGCATCTCCAGCATGCTCTGCTGGCCCTGACGCATCACCGCGACACGCTCGCCGACCGTGCCGGGTCGGTCGTATACCCGCACCTGATCGTGACTCCAACGCGTGAAGCGCGGCTGATCGTCGGGCGGCACGCCCAGCAGATCGGCGATCACCCAGCTCGGCAGCGGCTGCGCCAGATCGGCGACGATATCCACCGCACCGCGCTCGGCGGCGCGATCGAGGAAGCCATCACACAGCTGCCGGATGTGCTCGCGGCGCGTCTCGGTGGTCTTGGCCGAGAACGCCTTCATCACCAGACTCTTCAGCCGCGTGTGCTCCGGCGGGTCGGTCAGCAGCATGCGGCTGCCGAGGACGTTGCGCAGCGGCTCCATCTCGGGCCGCACCTCGTCTGGCAGCGTCGAGAAGATCGCCTCAGTGCGGGCCGAGGACATGCGCGGATCGATGAACAGCCCGGCGACATCGTCGTAGCGGCTCACGATCCACGAGCGGGTCACCTCGTTCCAGATCACCGGCGACTCCTCGCGCAAGCGGCGATAGACGGGATGCGGATCGGACCGCACCGCGTCAGAGCCAGAGTCGATCGCGACAGTTGCAGACACGTTCCGCTCCACTTCACGCGCACATGCTCACGAGCGTCGATCGCCCATCAGCACTCGACCAATCAGCAGCAGCACAACGACGATCAGCACCACCTGCAACGCGCGCCCAACCAGCCCGATCAACGCGCCGAGCAACCAGATCAGGATCACCGCAACGACGATCAATACGACTCGCACCGCTGCCTCCGAACCATCATGGTGTTCGATGCGGGTAGCGTAGCATGGAGAGGAGGAGCCCTCGATAGCGGGGTTGGCAGGCCAGAGAGGAGTAGAGCAAACGATGCGGCTGCGCTAGGGATGGCGGGTATCTGAATGTACTGGTAGTTGAGTGAAGGATGATCAGCGTGCGCCGCCTCAACGTCCGGCTCGCACAAATTGATCAGTGCATCCGCTCATCGATGTTCGCGCTCAGCGTGCGACCAACGAATCCCGAGCTGGAGCCCGGTGAGCTGTTGCTACTCCAACTGGTGAAGCAGGAAGCGACGCTCCATGAGAAGTTGCGCAGTCGGATCGACTTCGCGCTCGTCTTCGATCGCCTGGAGCGCGACTACAACGGAACGATCAGCCGACAATACTGGCCGAACGAAGGGCGCACCTGGAACTGGATCGTCTACGGAAACATGACCGTTCCGACCATCCCGTTCAGCCTTGAGAACCTGCAACTCTCACGACGCTACGATGGTCAGGACAACGCTCGCCGGATCGATCCGATCGACGAAGCACGCATCCTGCCCTTTATCCAGTGGTCGCTCGCCGAACAGCCACATCCGGAGTTGCAGATCGTTCCACCAGCAACGGTATCTGACACGTTTCAACGAGCAGAAATCCTTGCAGCGCTTCGGAACCACGATCGTATCGTTGAGACACGTCAACGTGCGCACGTCGGACTCGCCGAGGAAGCGCCGCTGTACAGTACAAATGATGGCAGCGAGGATTCGTTTATCCGCTTCCTCACGGAAGAAACGCGCTACCGTCGCAACCCGGCACTTGCCGACACGCTCAAGTCCTACTACCACTACCGATGCCAGGTATGCGGCCACGACTTCGAGCCACGCTATGGACAATCCCTCGCGGAGGGCCATCACATTCAGTACTTGAGCGCGGGTGGCCCGGACGTTAGTCCGAACATCATCGTCCTCTGTCCGAATCATCACCGCATCATCCACGCAACCAATGCCAGATTCGACAGCCAGAACCTCGCCTATCACTATCCGAATGGACTGCGTGAGCGGCTGATCCTGCCCGACCATCTCGAACCGACGGGACGACATATTCGGCCCGCGTCATAATTTGAGCGCCGTTTGACGCACGATTCACGATCGGTTGCTCTGAGACATTTCCAATCTGGTGATGCTCGATTCTCACCCTCTGTCGGCTTCTCTTAGCTCCCTTCGGCATCGCTCTCGCCCGACATTGCCGTTCCGGCGTTTGTGCTCGGTTCGTCGTGCCGATTTGGATGATCGCCAGATCGGCCAATTCAGACCGGCCATAGACCGGCCCGCGACGTGTGGCGTACAATCCATGATTGGATGCAGGGTGGCGATGACGCACCTGTGTTTGCGGCTGGAATCAGCGAAACGCAGGTGAAATCAGCCAGCCCCCGTGCGCACATTACGCGATGAGATGAGCCTTACTTTGCGCACCAGGCGATCCTCGGGGAGGTGAGACATATTGCCGCGATCTTCATCCGGCAGACAGCACTCACCACATGGTGCCGGGGAGTCCGCTTCGGGAACACGAACACGTCGGAATCGGACGAAAGGACGTGGCATGGCTAGCAAGACGGAGCCGGCCGTACGAGCTGGAGAAACAGCTCTCGGCTCGATGAGCAAGGACGAGCTTCTCGGCCTCTACCGGGAAATGGTCCTGATCCGCAGGTTTGAGGAGCGCTCCGCCGAGCAGTATGCCTTCGGGAAAATCGGCGGCTTCCTCCACCTCTACATTGGCGAAGAGGCAACCGGCGTCGGTGCGATCAGCGTCCTCAAGCAGCAGGACCACCTCGTCACCCACTACCGCGATCATGGCTACGCACTGGCGATCGGCGCAGACCCGAACGCCATCATGGCCGAGCTGTTCGGTCGCTCCACCGGCACCACCGGCGGGCGCGGCGGCTCGATGCACATGATCCACCCGCAGCGCAACTTCTGGGGCGGCTACGCGATCGTCTCCGGCCATATCCTGATCGGTGCCGGTATCGGCATGGCACTCAAATATCAGGAAATCGACGGTGTCTCGCTGGTCATCTTCGGTGACGGCGCGACGAACGGCGGCGCATTCTTTGAGGCGCTCAACATGGCTTCACTCTGGAAGCTGCCGGTCATCTTCCTCTGCGAGAACAACGAATACGCGATGGGCACCGCCATCGAATATCACTCGGCTGTGCCGAAGATGTCGACCAAGGCCGAGGGACTCGGCATCAAGTCGGAGATCGTCGACGGGCAGGATGTCCTGGCGATGCGCGAAGCAACCCAGCGCGCTCGCGACTACTGCACGGCTGGCAACGGTCCCTACTTCCTTGAGGCGATGACCTACCGGTTCCGCGGCCACTCGATGGCCGATCCGGAGACCTACCGCGAGAAGGACGAGATCGAGGAGAAGCGCGCAACTGATCCGATCCCAGCCTATCGCGAGCAGCTCCTTCACGCCGGCAAGGCCGAACAGGCCGACTTCGACAAGATCGACGAAGAGATCGAGATCATCGTCGAAGAGGCTGTCCAGTTCGCCGACAAGAGCCCGTGGCCAGACCCGTCAACGCTGGAGGACTTCGTCTACGCCGACGAGTACTAGCGCGGACATACGGCGACGTGGCTGACGTTCATCGGATCGAAATGGAGCAGGAACACCGTGGCAAGTACGCTGGCTGAGCTGGAGGAAATGCAGCGCCGAGCGCAGGACGCTATCCAGCAGAATGAATCAGGCGAACGCGAGATCACCTATC
Source organism: Thermomicrobiales bacterium (assembly GCA_023954495.1). Classification (NCBI taxonomy): domain Bacteria; kingdom Pseudomonadati; phylum Thermomicrobiota; class Thermomicrobia; order Thermomicrobiales; species Thermomicrobiales bacterium. The sequence goes on from JAMLIA010000103.1 coordinate 6,885, forward strand.
GAGACGCGCTCCGCGAAGCCATCACCGAGGAGATGGATCGTGACGAAAATGTCTTCATCATGGGTGAGGATATCGGCGCATACGGCGGCTCCTACGTCGTGACACGCGGATTCCAGGAGCAGTACGGGCGCAAGCGCGTGATCGACACACCGATCGCCGAGCTCGGCCTCGTCGGCATGGCCGTCGGCGCATCAATGGCCGGTCTGCGGCCGATCGTCGAATTGATGACGATCAACTTCTCACTGCTGGCGATCGACCAGATCGTCAACCACGCCGCCAAGATCCACTACATGTTCGACGGCAAGTTCACCGCACCGGTCGTCATCCGCACCGCTTCCGGCTGGGGGCAGCTCGGCGCGACGCACTCGCAGACCTACGAGGGCTGGTTCGCTCACATCCCCGGCCTGCGTGTTGTCATGCCGGCCACGCCGAAGGACGCCAAGGGCTTCCTGAAATCGGCGATACGCGGCAACGACCCGGTGATGTTTATCGAGCACTCGCTCATCTATCGCAATCGCGGGCTGGTCCCCGCCGGCGACTACACGCTGCCGCTTGAGGGCGCAGAGGTGCGCCGCGAGGGCACCGACATCACGATCGTCTCGTGGTCACGCGGGCTGTATCTTGCGCTCGGCGCTGCCGAAGAGCTGGCCGAACAGGGCATCTCCGCCGAAGTCATCGACATGCGCGTGCTGCGCCCGCTGGATGCCGAGACGGTGATCGAATCGGTAAAGAAGACCAGCCGCTGCGTTATCGTAGAAGAGTCGTGGCGCACGATGGGACTCGGCGCTGAGATCGCTGCCGCTGTGCAGGAGCACGCGTTCGATTACCTGGATGCGCCGGTCGGGCGCGTCGGCAGCATTGAAGTGCCGATGCCGTATGCCCGAAACCTTGAGCGACTGGTCATTCCTGGTAAGGACGAGGTCGTCGCCGCAGTCAAGCAGGCGCTGGCGTAACCTCACCCCGCCGCCCAGAGGGCACCCGCCCTCTCCTCCGAGGAGAGGGGGAGATTGAATTGACGGATTACGGGCCCCCGCACGCGGGGGATGGGGAGAGGCAAGAAGATGGCGAAAACGGTCGTCATGCCCCAGATGGGGTACGACATGGACGCCGGAACGCTGCTGCGCTGGCTGAAGAACGTCGGCGACCCGGTCGAGCGCGGCGAGGCCATCGCCGAGATCGAGACCGATAAGGTCAACATCGAGATTGAAGCGTTCGAGGGCGGCGTACTGCGCAAGACGCTGATTACCGAGGGGCAGACGGTCCCGGTCGGCGAGCCGATCGCGATCATCGGCGGCGAAGACGAAGAGATCGCCGAGGAAGAGACCGCACCGAGCGAAGCACCAGCCGAGGCCGCAGCACCCGAGCAGACCGAGCAGCCGGTTGCCGCGGCTCAGCAGGCCGCAAGCGCACCGGCACCGGAACAGCAAGTCGCTGCGCCAGCCACCCAGGCTCCGGCTGCCGAAGCAGCGCCGCAGGTCGAGAGCCGTGAGCCGGGCGAGCGCATCCGCGCCTCACCGCTGGTCCGCCGCCTCGCTGCCGAGCACGAGATCGACCTCTCTCAGGTGCATGGCACTGGCCCACAGGGCCGCATCGTCAAGCGCGACGTCGAGCCATACCTGACTGGCGCGAAGCCGAAGCCACAGGCCGCATCGGCCCCGGCTCCGGCAGCTGCACCGGCAGCACCAGCCGCCGCGCCGCAGACACCCGCGCCCATCGCCGAGCAGGTTCCGACCATCGGCGGCGAGCTGCAGGAGTTGCCGCGCATCCGGCAGACCATCGGCAAGCGCATGAGCCAGTCATTCCAGCAGGCACCGCACTTCTACGTCACGATGTCGATCGCGATGGACAAGGCGCTGGAGCTGCGCAAGCAGGTCAACGCTGATGTCGACGAGGCCAGTCAGGTGTCGGTCAACGACCTCATCGTCAAGGCATCTGCCCTGGCGCTGCGCGACTTCCCGGTGCTGAACTCGGCCTGGAACGACGGCAAGATGGAGTTGCACGATCACATCGACGTCGGCATCGCCATCGCCATCGAGGGCGGCCTCATCTCCCCGTTCGTCCCGAACGCCGACGAGAAGTCGCTCGGCGCGATCGCGCGACTGACGAAGGACCTGGCCAAGCGCGCCCGCGAGGGTGGACTGAAGCCCGAGGAGTACCAGGGCGGCACGTTCACGACCTCGAACCTCGGCATGTTCGGTGTTGACGAATTCATCGCCATCATCAACCCGCCGCAGGCCGCCATCCTCGCCATCGGCGCTGCCAAGCCGCAGCCTGTCTGGGATGCTGACAAGGGCAAGTTCAAGTCGCAGACCGTCATGAAGGTCACCATGTCCGCCGACCACCGCCTCACCGACGGTGCCGAAGTCGCCAAGTACCTCCAGAAGCTCAAGGCGATGCTGGAAGCACCGATGGGGTTGTTGGTCGGGTAAACGAGGGGACGGCCCTCACCCCCTGCCTCCTCTCCCAATTCTGGGAGAGGGGGTGTCCTGTATCTGGGGGGTGGCTGCCGGTTGGGCAGGCGGGGCTGTCATGCGATGACGGGGGTGTCGTCGTTGCGTGTACGCACATGCAAGGCGGCGATGCGGAGATCTGACCTGTGGGTCTCAGGCGCTCCCGTGGAACAGCCGGGCGAGCAGCTGATTGCGGCTAGTGACCTCCAACTTGCCATAGATGTTGCGCAGGTGCGTCTGGACGGTGTTTTCGGTGATGAAGAGCGCCTCGGCGATGGCGCGATTGCTGTCGCCGCTGATGAGGCGCTGGACGACTTCGCGCTCCTGCGGGGTGAGTGGCCAGTCGGCTGGCACTGTCGGGGGGCCGGTGGGTCGTTGGAGTGTGAGCACGACGGCGACTGAGCCGTCGCTGCCGCCGGACGAGGCTTCGATCGCGATCAGTCCCAGCGGTGTGGGGGACATGACCTGCTGACGCGGCTTGCCGTTCGCGCGCAGCCCGGCGACGGCTGCCGCGACTGGCGATGGCAGGTGCGCGCCAGTTCGCGCGTCGGTGTCATGGAGTGCCGACAGCATCTCATCTGCCGCTGGTGTCGAGAATGTCGGCTCGCTGTCCGGCGCGAGGATGAGGACGCCGGACGGTTGCTCGAGTGATGTGCTCGGTCCCTCGGTGCGTTCACGTTGCAACCCAGTCGCCAGCGCATCGCCGAT
>JAMLIA010000104.1 GCA_023954495.1 Thermomicrobiales bacterium
TCGCGACTTCATCCTCAAGACTCTGGAGCAGGAACTGAAGGGCCATCCGCTGGCGCAGTTCGTCGGCCATCTCCTCAACACCATGGGCTATCGCACTCGCGTGTCTGATCCTGGGCCGGATCGCGGCATCGACATCATCGCCCATCGCGACGAGCTTGGCTTCGAGCCACCGATCATCAAGGTGCAAGTCAAAAGCAGCCCAGGGAGTTCCGGGAACCCAGAGGTTGCGTCGCTATATGGCAACATCGCCAGCGACGAGTTCGGCCTCTTCGTCACCTTAGGAACATTCACGACGGCAGCCCGCAACTTCGCAGCCGGCAAGAGCAATCTGCGGCTGATCGACGGCAACGCGCTGGTAGATCTCGTGCTCGTCCACTATGACCAGTTCGACTCACGCTACAAGGGCATTTTGCCGCTAAAGCGCGTCTATATCCCGGCATCGCTCAAGGAGGACTAGCCAGTACGAGTGCTACGATCTCCCATCAAGATGGCCGCATGCGACCTACAGAGGAGCCACATGGTGAGAACTGCGGGGATAGGCTGAACATGATCGCGAAGATTTTCTGATGGCGACAGGACGCGGGGAGGCCGGGTCGCCACTCTCCGGCATCACTGTCCTCGCGTTCGAGCAGGCGGTGGCTGCGCCGTTTGCATCGCGGCAGTTGGCTGATCTCGGGGCGCGGGTGATCAAGATTGAGCGGCCGGGGGTGGGCGACTTTGCGCGCGGCTACGACCGGACGGTGCATGGGATGTCCAGCTACTTCGTCTGGGGCAATCGCGGCAAGGAGTCGCTGACGGTCGATCTGAAGCACCCCGATGGTCGCGCAATCGTCGAGGCGTTGCTGGAGCGCGCCGACGTCGTCGTCCAGAACCTCGCGCCGGGCGCGATGGAGCGGCTGGGCTGGGGCGGCGAGGCGCTGCTGGAGCGCTACCCGCGGCTGATCTTCTGCGGCATCTCCGGCTACGGCAACAGCGGGCCGTATCGCGATCGCAAGGCGTACGACCTGCTGATCCAGGCCGAGGCCGGCGTGCTCTCGATCACCGGCACGCCCGAGACGCCCTCGAAGGTTGGCATCTCGGTAGCCGATATTGCCGGTGGCATGTACGCGCACGCCGGCATCATGACCGCCCTGTTCAACCGCGAACGCACCGGTAACGGCGCTGTACTGGATGTCGCGCTGCTCGACGCACTGCTGGAGTGGATGGGCTATCCGCTGCTTTACACGATGTACGGTGGCGTCGCGATGGGTCGCGCTGGTGCGAGTCACCCGGCAATTGCGCCGTACGGACCCTATCCGGCCGGCGACGGCAAGCTCGTCCTGTTCGGCATTCAGAATGAGCGTGAGTGGGTGCGTTTCTGCGCCGACGTTCTGGGGGGCGCGATTGATTCGAGCGATGCGCGCTTCGCGACGAATTCGGAGCGGGTGACCAATCGGGTCGAGCTTGACGTGGCTATTCATGCAGCCTTTGCGACGCTGACTGCTGATGAGGTGGTCGCGCGGCTCGATGCGGCCGGGATCGCGAACGCCCGCGCGAACGATGTGGCGGACCTCGCCGAGCATCCGCAGGTTGTGGCGCGGGACCGCTGGCAGGAGATCGGCAGCTCGGTCGGACCGCTGCGGGCAATGCTGCCGCCGGTCGATGACAGCACAATCAGCTACACGCTCGGCGATGTGCCCGATCTTGGCGCGCACACCGACGCGATCCTGCGTGAGATTGGCTACGACGATAACCGGATTGCGAGCCTCCATCAGGCGGGAGTCGTGTGATAATCCGGCGCTTTGTTGCACTGTCATCGCGAGGGTTCCATGGCGGAGAATCGTCGTACCGTCGGGCGCTACATGGATGGCTTCCGCAAGAACGACCACGAACAGATCCTGTCCTGCCTCACCGATGACATCACCTGGACCGTCTTCGGCGCGTTTCGCCTGACCGGCAAAGAAGCGTACGACGCGGCGATTGAAGGGCCGGGATTCATCCCGCCACCGACGCTCGATGTCGTGCGCATGGTTGAGCAGGACGACGTCATCATGGCCGAGATGACCGGCTCGGTGCGGCGCGACACCGGCGAGGTGATGCGGATGACGATGGCCGAAGTCTTCGTGATGCGCGACGCGAAAATCGCCGAACGCCGCGCCTGGGTGATCGAGCTGAAGGAAGACGACGTTCGCTAGCTCCCCGTGGCAGTTGACACGGTATTGCAACGCATTAGCGCTTCAGCACAAGGAAATCAGGACTACACTCAGTAGTAATGATCCCGAATCGGCGGGATCGTGCGTTGATCGGACAGGAGCTACTGGACGAGCCAGTTTGCGCCAACAGTCCTGGGCGATAACCTCAGCCTGCTCTTCTGTCAGCATCTATCCCATCCAGTCTGTATTGCGGTGTTGCCACCGCCGGAGAGGGGTTCCGATGAACATCCATGATCTTCAGGAGCTGATTACGGCGCAGACCTACCCGTCGCTCACAATCACACTCCCGACCCACCGCACCTCGCCAGACAACCAGCAGGATCCGATTCGCTTGAAGAACCTGGTGACCGAGGCGACGAATCGCCTGCGCGGTGAATTTTCGCAGCGTGAGGTCGGCCCGCTACTGGCGAAGCTCGACGATCTGGTGAACGATGTCAGCTTCCCGCACTTGCAGGAAGGGCTCGCGCTGTTCGTCTCAGCCGACATTGCGCGCTGGTTCACCATTCCACACACGCTGCAGGAGCGCGTCGTCATCGACGATACGTTCTTCACCCGTGACCTTGTTCGCGCACTAACCCGCTTGCGACGTTACTGGGTGCTGAAGCTGAGCGAGCAGCCGAGTCGTCTCTTCGCCGCGACCCGCGAGGATCTGGAGGAGATGACCGACGGCGGGTTCCCGATGCGCCACGACTGGCAGGGCGAGGATGAGGACCTGGAAGGTGGCTTCGGTGTCAACGTATCCAGACTGCGCGACGATCGCCTCCGTCAGTTCTTCCGCTCCGTCGATCAGGCGTTCGCTCCGTTCCTGGCCGAGGACCCACTGCCAATAGTCATCGTCGGTATCGATCGTAATCTGGCGTTCTATCGCGAGGTGGCGCCCAACGTCGGTGATGTCCTGGCGACGATCACCGGGAACTACGATGAGCTCTCGGCGCACGACCTCGGGCAGATGGTCTGGCCGGTTGCGCGGGAGGCGTTCGTATCGCGGCGGCTGGAAGTGCTCGATCAGTTGAACAAGGCCGTCGGAGCGCAGCGATCGTCGTCGACGCTTGGCGAGGTCTGGCGCGAGGCACAGCTTGGTCGCGGCGACACGCTTGTCGTCGAGGAGGGCTACCATCAGCCGGCGCGGGTTGGCGACAACGGCCTGCTCGACCTGAATGTGGACGATCCCACCGCGCCGGATGTCCTGGATGATGCCGTCGATGAAGTCATCACGGCCGTGCTGGAGAAGGGCGGCAGGGTCGTCTTTGTCGAGGACGGCGAGCTGGAGAAGCACGGCCGGATTGCGCTGATCCTGCGATACTGACGCGCAGACGGTTATCAGGGTTGTTGCGAGAGCGGTGATGTATGGCGGTCAAGCCCGGCTGGAGTGGGCGGTTCTATGAGGATTTCGAGGTCGGTGATGTTTACGAGCATCCGCTCGGACGGACAGTGACGACGACCGACAACATCTGGTTCACATTGCTGACCCAGAACACTGCGCCGATCCACTTCGACCATCACTACGCAGCGCAGACCGAGTTCGGCAAGCCGCTGGTCGACTCGACCTTTACGCTGGCGCTTGTCACCGGCCAGAGCGTCACCGACATCTCGCAGAACGTCTTCGCCAACCTCGGCTGGGATTCAGTGCGATTGCCGAATCCGGTCTTCGAGGGCGACACGATCTACTCGCAGTCGGAAGTCCTGTCGATGCGCGAGTCGCGCTCGCGGCCGAACATCGGCATCGTCACGGTGAAGACGACCGGCTTCAATCAGGATGGCGTCGTCGTGATCGACTTCAACCGCACGCTGATGGTCTTCAAGCGCGGCCACGGCCCGCAAATCGCGCGCCTGCGGCCGGAGGGCGAGCGATGACGGCGACGCAGATCGGCACGACCCAGGCGCTGGCGGCCTTCACCGCCGGACTTCACTTCGACGATCTTCCGGCTGAGGTCGTGCGGCGCACCGAGGATCTGTTCCTCGACTGGCTGGCATCGGTGCTGGCCGGTCGCGACGCCCATCCGGTGCAGGCACTCTCGCACTTCGCCGCGCAGATGGGACCGTCGAGCGGCCCGAGCGAGCTGCTGCCGTCACGCGGGCGCACGTCACCGCTCTTCGCCGCGCTGGTGAATGGCGCGGCGTCGCACGTCGTCGAGCAGGACGATGTCCACAACGGCTCGGTCTTTCACCCCGGCGCGGTCGTCTTCTCGCCGGTGCTGGCCATGGCGCAGCAGACCGGCGCGAGCGGCCGCGAATTCATCGTCGCCGCGGTGGCCGGATACGAGGCCGGGATCCGCATCGGTGAGTTCCTCGGTCGCTCGCACTACACGATCTTCCACACGACCGGCACAGCCGGGACGGTGGCGGCTGCAGCGAGCGTTGCCCGGCTGCTCAATCTCGACGCTGAGCAGACGCTGCACGCGTTCGGCTCGGCTGGAACACAGGCGGCCGGGCTGTGGGAGTTTCTCCGCGATGCGGCAGATTCCAAGCAGCTGCACACGGCCAAGGCGTCCGCCGATGGGCTGCTGGCCGCCTGCATCGCCCGTGATGGCTTTACCGGCGCGCGGCACATCCTCGAAGGGCCGCAGGGCATGGCGGCCGGCATGTCGTCCGACGCCGACGCGAGCAAGCTGACCGACGGGCTGGGGACGCGCTGGGCGCTGATGGAGACGTCGTTCAAGTACCACGCATCCTGCCGCCACACGCACCCGGCTGCCGATGCGCTGCTCCAGCTGCTCCGTGACGAGGGGCTGGCGGCTGGCGATGTCCGCAGCGTGCGCGCGCGCGTGCATCAGGGAGCGATCGATGTGCTTGGGCCGGTGACCGACCCGCAAACCATCCACCAGTCGAAGTTCTCGATGGGCTTCGTGCTGGCAGTCGCAGCGGTACGCGGTCGCGCCGGTGTCACCGACTTCACCGACGAGGCGTTGTCCGATCCGACGATCCGTGCGTTCCACGACCGCGTCGAGATGGCGCTTGATTCGGAGATCGACGCGGCCTACCCACGGCAGTGGATCGGCCTGGTTGAGGTCGAGACGATCGACGGTCGCCACCTTGTCTCGCGGGTCGAGGTGCCGAAGGGCGATCCGGGCAACCCGCTGACACGCGCCGAGCTTGAGGACAAGGCTCGCCTGCTGGCCGGTTACGCGCACGGCGCATCTGCCGATGAGATTGATGCGATCATCGCTCGTGTCTGGCGGTTGAGCGACGAGCCGGATGTCCGTGACTGGCTGCCGCCGGCATGACGCAATTGGTATTGGGAATGGGAGAGGGAGCGAAATTGTGGAGATGACCGAACGGGACGAGCTTCGCAAGCGTATTGTGGACGCGATCGAGGCTCACCGCGATGAGATCGTGGAGGTCGCCGAGTGGATTCGGCAGAACCCCGAAGTCGGCAACGAGGAATACCAGGCGTCGGCGCTCCTGTCGTCGAAGCTGGCGGAGCTGGGCTTCGAGGTCGAGAAGCCGGTCGGCGGGCTGGAGACGGCCTTCGTCGCCGAGCTCCACGGACGCGCCGATGGGCCGGTCGTCGCCGTCCTTGCCGAATATGACGCGCTGCTCGGTATCGGGCACGGCTGCGGCCATAACCTGATCGCCGGTAGCGGTCTGGCTTCGGCGATCGGCCTGAAGGCAGTGTTGCCGGAGATTGCCGGCAGGTTCCGCGTCGTCGGCACGCCCGCCGAGGAGACCACCGGCGGCAAGATACCGCTGGTCGATAACGGCGTATTCGACGATGTCGACGCGGCGCTGATGGTCCACCACGCCGGTAACCACACCGGTGTGCCGCTCGAATACCCGGAGGGGACGAGCCTCGCGCTCGTCGGCACGACCGTCGAGTACTTCGGTAAGCCGGCCCACGCGGCAGCCGATCCCTATAACGGCGTCAACGCGCTCAATGCCGTCATCAAGCTGTTCACCGGCCTCGATGCACTGCGCCAGCACGTCACGATGGACACACGCATTCACGGCATCATCACCAACGGCGGCGAGGCGGCGAACGTCGTGCCGCCCTACGCTTCGGCATTCATTGAGGTGCGCGCCGCCTCGCTCGTCGGTCTCGAAGACCTGGTCGCGAAGTTCGACAAGGTGGCCGAGGGCGCGGCGCTGATGACCGGCTGCGAGATGAAGCTGACTCGTGGCGACACGTTCTACGACATGCGCCCGAGCTACGTCGTCGCCGGCCGCTACCTGGAGAACATGCAGGAGATGGGTCTGGAGATCAAGCCGCGTGAGTCACGACGCGGCATGGGCTCGACCGACTTCGCCAACGTCAGCTACAAGGTGCCATCAGTGACCGGCAGCTTTGCGATCAGCCACGAGCCGATCCCCGGCCACTCGCAGGAAGTCGTCGACGCCTCCGGCTCTGAGTTCGGCTACGACCAGTTCATCAAGGTCTCCAAGGCGATGGCGCTGACTGCGTTCGACCTGATGACCGACGCCGAGTTCCTGGCGGCTGCCAAGGAGCAACTGGCGAACTGGGATCAGATCGCGGTGGAGTGACCTCACCCCCCGGCCCCCTCTCCTCGGAGGAGAGGGGGTGTCCTGTATGAACACGGTGGCTGCCGGTTTGAGGGGGGCGAAGTTAAGGAACGGCAGCTAACTCGCCAGCCTCACGACACCCCCTCCCTTCGAAGGGGAGGGGGCAGGGGGTGGGGTTTCGTCACGCCGTCTCGTACTCCTCGACAGCGCGAATCGCCTCTTCAAGGCGCAGCGAGAGCACTCGGGAGACGCCGTCGCCGCTCATCGTGACGCCGTAGAGCGTGTCGGCTCCTTCGATCGTGCCGCGGTTGTGGGTGATGACGACGAACTGGGTGGCATGGGCCAGGTCGCGGAGCTCGTCGCGGAAGCGGACGACGTTGGATTCATCGAGGGCTGCGTCGACTTCGTCCAGCAGACAGAATGGGCTGGGGTTGACGCGCTGGATGGCGATCAGCAGGGCGACGGCGGTGAGTGAGCGTTCGCCGCCGGAGAGCGCCGTCAGGTTCTGGAGGCGCTTGCCGGGCGGCTGGGCGACGATGTCGATGCTGGCTGCGCCATCGTCGTTTGTCGCCAGGACGAGCCGAGCCATGCCGCCGCCGAACAGGCGGGTGAACGTGCGCTCGAATGCGACGGCCACTTCGCGAAATGTCTCGTTGAACTGCGTCGCCATGCGGCTGTTCAGATCGTTCAGCACTCGCCGCAGGTTCGCGGCTGCCTGTTCGACATCATCCAGCTGCTGCCGCAGGTGGGCCAGCCGCGCCGCTTCGGACTCGTGCTGCTCCAGGACATCTTCGCTGACGGCACTCATCCGCCGCAGTCGATCGCGGAGGCGGCCGATCTCGCGTTCGTCGACCGGCGGCTCGCCCTCCTCGGCAATGCCGAGCGACGTCGGGTCGTCGATGCCGAGGTCATTGCGGATGCGCTCGGCGAGGAAGACCTGCTCGTCCTGCATCCGGGCGTGCCGTAGCGCGTCCTGATCGCGCGCCCGCTCGGCCGCGCGGATGAGCTCGGTCGCGCGGTCCAGCTCGCGTTCGGCGGCTGCGTACGATTCCTGGATCGTCTCGCGGGCGGCCCGTAAGGTCGGCAGTTCGCTGGTGGATTCGGCGAGCAGCTGCTCAAGATTGGTGATTGTCTGCTCTGCAGACTGGCGCTCCTGCTCGGCCTGTCGGCGTCGTGCAGCAAGTTCCTCAACCTCGCGGTCGCGGGCGGCGATGCCACGCTCGGCGGCGGCACTGCGCTCGGTCGCGCGACGCTCCGCTGCGGTCGTGGCGCGTAGGCGCTCGCGTGTCTCGGCCAGCGTCGCGCCGAGCTGGTTGTCGTGGCTGCCGACGTTTTCGTCCGCCGCCTCCAGCTGGTGGACGATCGCCGTTCGTTCGCCGGTCAGGGCTTCGTAGTCCCCGGCGAGCGTTGCCAGCTTCTCGCGGGCCTGATCCTCGGCGCTGTCCAGATCGCGGGCGTGCCCGGCGGCACGGTCCGCTTGCTCGCGGGCACTGGAGACAGCGGCGTTGGCGGCGCTCAGCTCGGCACGTGCGCGGTCGAGCGCGGCACGGGTCGCGCGTTGCTGTCCGGCGAGCATCTCGATCTCGCCGCGTAGTGTGGCGATGCGCTCGGCGGTCGATGACTCCTTGCTCGCTCCGTCAAGCAGGGCGTCGCGTTCGGCTTCCAACGCCTTTGTCGCTGCGGTGATACGCGTCGGTAGTGCGCGGCGTTCACGTTCGCGGGCGAGCAGGCTGCTGTCCTTGCCACGGTCGCCGCCGGTCACTGCGCCGGACGGTCGGGTGATCTCACCAGCCAGTGTGACGAGTGTCCAGCCGCGAGTCTGCTGCAGGAGCCGTCGCGCGGCCTCCAGATCGCGGACGATCAGTGTCCGGCCGATGGCCTGCTCGATGACGGGCCGCACATGCTCCGGGAAGCGGATCAGCTCGGCTGCGACACCGACAAGATCGGGGTCGCGCACGTCGAGTACGAGCGGGCGTGGTGCGCGGACGGTGTCGAGCGGCTGGAATGTCGCGCGTCCGGCCCGGGAGCGCTTCAGGTAGTTGATCGCGGACTGCGCGTCGTCCCAGTGTTCGACGATCAGGTCCTGCAGGTGCCCGCCGAGAGCAACCTCGATCGCCGTCTCCAGCTCCTTCGGCGCTTCGATGACCTCTGCGACGGTGCCGATCAGGCCGGGGAGCGCCAGTTCGCCGCCTCGTGCCGCACGGATGACGGCGCGAACACCGGCGTACAGGCCGTCGCCGGTCGCGTGAGTGCGTTCCAGCAGGTCGAGCTTCGCGCGCAGTGCGGCCAGCTCGTGGGCTGCGTCGTCGATCTGGCGGCGGCGCGTGGCGAGCGATTCACGCAACTGTTTCGCGTCGGTCTCGGCCGTGGATAGCTCGGCTGTCGCGCGATCGAGCGCTGCTGCCTGGTCTTCGACGCGTTGCTCTTCGGCCTCGATTGCCTGTTGAGCGGCTTCGAGGCGCTCGGCAGCACGGGCGATGGCGGTGTCGGCGTTTGCTGTCTGCGCGTCGGCAGTGGTGCGCCGGTCGGCCAGTCCGGCGACCGAGCTCTCCAGCGCTGCGACCTCGCGAGCCAGGTTCACCGAGCGCTGGTCGATGCGGTCGAGCATCTGGCGCAGCTCGTCGCGCCGACGACGGGCGACATCCAGCGCGGCGTTGCGTACGGCCACCTGCCGCTCCAGCTCGGCGACGTCCCCGGCCAGCGCCTCGCGCTGCTGCGCCAGCGTCCTGGCCTCGCGGGTGGCCGACTCGTGGTCGCGCTCCAGCTCGGCGCGGCGCTCGTGGATGTCGGCAGCGCGTTGGTCGGCAGAGCGAAGCTGGGCGTCCAGCAGCGCGCGCTGATGGCGGGCATCGGCGACGGCCCGGTCGCGCTCACTGACGCGCTGGGTCAGTCCGGCGAGCGCGTCAGCGATGCGGCGATCTTCGGCGCGTAGCTCGGCCAGCCGCTGCGCGGCGATCGTGTGGTCGCGCTCACGCGCCTCGAAGGTCGCATCGGCGGCATCGAACGTCTGTTGCGCGGCATCGACGTTTGCCTGCGCTGCCTGCCAGAGCGTGCGGTAGTGGCGGCGCTGCAGGCCATGCAGTTGATCGCGCACCGCGCCGTACTCACGGGCCATCCTGGCCTGTCGCTCCAGCGAGCGGACGCGT
>JAMLIA010000105.1 GCA_023954495.1 Thermomicrobiales bacterium
TTGCTATGGTCCATTCAGGGCATGCTAGCCGGCCGTCTGAACGTGTCGATATCCATGCGCAGCATCGAGGAGCGAGCCACACGGAGGCGGTCGCCGTCGCTCCCGTTGACATCATTGCCATAGTTGCCTGGGATGACGATTCCTCTTGTCCGTCACCTGCCTGGGTCGCGCAGCGAGCTTCCCTTCTGGCCGACGCAGGGCTGGTCGCGAACGTTTCCGTAAGCGCGGAAACAGTCGCGATCGCACCATCAGCGTCGCCAATCGCCGGAGGCGAACTTCCGTGGCTCGACGGGCCCGATCGCCAGGCAGCACTCCAACGCTTCAGGTTATAGACACTCCGCGGCGCGTTGACGCTGCCATGCAGCCGCTTCCTCGAAACACAATGACATGAGGTATCCATGATGTTGAACCATCTGAGATGGATTCTGCTGCTCGTGCCAGCCCTGGCACTCTTGCTCGCCGCTTGCGGCGGTGACACGGATAATGCCGCCGACTCAGTGTCGACTTCAACACCGGCCGAGACAGTAGCCACAAGCACCACCATGCACCAGGGCCACTCGATGACAGCGCCCGAGGGCGGAGAAGATGCCGACCTGCACTTCATCGACGCGATGATCGTTCACCACCAAAGCGCCGTCGCAATGGCCGAGGCGGTCAAGGACTCGGCCGAGCACCAGGAGATTCGCGATGTCGCCACCGCGATCATCGCGGCTCAGGAGCGCGAGATCGAGCAGATGCGCAGCTGGCGCGACGCATGGTTCCCGAGCGCGCCAGAGAGCGACCTGTCGGCCATGATGGACATGCCCGGCATGAACATGTCTGACGCGGACATGGAGATGCTGGCGCAGTCCGACGCACCGGACGAGATGTTCATCGACATGATGATCCCGCACCACGAGTCAGCCATCGATATGGCGAAAGAGATTCAACAGACGACCGAGCGATCGGAACTGCAGCAGCTGGCAGCGGAGATCATCACAGCTCAACAGACCGAGATCGACCAGATGAAGGAGTGGCGAGCGGAGTGGTTCGGCGAGTAACGCCACCGCGTGCTCCGTCTTCAGCCCAACTGCGACACATGGCTCTGCGGATTCGTTCCGCGGGGCCATGTGGATACCCAGGTCGGCAGCCTCGTCAGATACGTCAGAAAGCACGACGCTTCCTGCTACCCGCCATATGGATCCTCGTCAGGCGATGCTCGACGGGGAGATCCCTTCTCCACGTAACGACCGTCCGTCACGAACAACGTTGACCTGCGCTACCTGCCCTGCGGCTGCTCATTGACCGCGAAGCTGAACACGTCCGGGCGCGCGTAGTGGCCGACCGGGTCGAAGTCAAAGCGGGATGCTGCGAGATCGTCGCGGTCGAGGTCGGCGTAGAGGATGCCTTCTTCACCGTAGAGCGGACCAGCCAGATAGCTACCGAGCGGCGAGACGATCGCGCTACCACCGCGGCACATCTCCTCCGGCGCTTGCTCCAGATCGCTGAGCGCCTCCGGCCCGAGGTCGCCTGGGTACATGCTTTTCGTCACGTACTGATTGCAGGACAGCACGAAGCAGCGACCCTCCAGCGCGACGTGCTGCATCGTCGCCTGCCAGGCATCGCGCGCGTCAGCCGTCGGCGCGATGTAGATCTCGACGCCCTTGGTGTAGAGCGCTGTCCGCGCCAGCGGCATGTAGTTCTCCCAGCAAATGAGGCCGCCGAAGCGGCCGATCTCCGTCTCGATGACAGGCAGTGTACTGCCGTCGCCCTCACCCCAGATCAGGCGCTCGGATGCCGTCGGCTTCAGCTTGCGGTGCTTGCCGAGGATCGCACCGTCCGGCCCGATGTAGAGCAAGGTGCAGTAGAGCGTGCCGCCGATGCGGTCGCGCTCGATCACGCCGATCGCCACCCAGACGCCAGCCTCGCGCGCTGCCTGGCCAAGCCGGTCGGTCGCCGGAGATGGGATCTCGACAGCGTTATTAAAGTAGCGAGCGAACAGTCGCCGCCCCTCGTCGCTGCGGCTGCCGACGAGCGCGCCGAAGCTGAGACCGCGAGGATAGGCCGGCACGAACGCCTCGGGGAAGACAATGAGCCGCGCACCGGCATCCGCAGCCTCGCCGATCAGCCCGACCGCCTTCTCGATCGTCGCCTCGCGGTCGAACAGCACCGGTGCCGCCTGCACGACGGCGACTCGCGTCGGATTAGCCATCACCTCACCCCGTTCGCACGTATTCCCACAGTCATAGATCGCTGCCTGAGCCCATGCTACCATCGTGCAAACACACCAATTTCCGGAACCACGTCTTCTTTAGCATTCAGTCCTGGAGGTTCCGATGAGCATGTTCAGCAGTGGCATTTCCTACGAGCCATATGTCGGGCGCTGGAGCCGCATGGTCGCCCCTGAGCTGCTGCGCTGGCTGACGGTCGATCAGGGCGCGCGCTGGCTGGATGTCGGCTGCGGCACTGGCGCGCTCACCTCTGCGATCCTGGCCATGGCCAACCCGCAGTCCATCACCAGCATCGATCGCTCGGCAGCCTTCCTCGCCCACGCTCGCACGATGATCAACGACCAGCGCGTGACCTTTCGCAAGGGTGACGCACAGGCGTTGCCGGTCGATAATCGAGCGTTCGACGCCACCGTCTCCGGCCTGATGCTCAACTTCCTGCCCGATCCCGACCGTGGCCTGGCCGAGATCGTGCGGGCCACTCGCCCGGGTGGCGTCGTCGGCATCTACGTCTGGGACTATGCCGGCGGGATGGAGATGATGCGCATCTTCTGGGACGCAGCAACCGCAATCGATCCCGACGCCGCCACCCACGACGAGGGCAGTCGCTCCTTGTCGCTCTGTCATCCCGACGAGCTGGAACGCCGCTTCCGCGCCGCCGGCATGACCGATGTCGCCGTCCGCCCGATCGATATCCCAACAGTCTTCCGCGACTTCGACGACTACTGGTCGCCCTTCCTCGGCGCACAAGGCAGCGCGCCAGCCTACGTCGCCACCCTCGACGCCGACCGCCGCGACGCCCTCCGCGACCTCCTGCGCCACAGCGTCCCACTCGCCAACGACGGCAGCATCCACCTCACCGCCCGCGCCTGGGCAGCGCGTGGGGTTGTTGGGGAGGGGGCAGGGAAGGGAAGCTGATCCTTTCGTACATTGCTCAGCAACAGTGGGATTCATGCGCTGCGCAATTCGTATATCTTTCGTCGCATCACGCGCTGCGACCGGCCTGATTGTGTCTCCAGACGGAACGGCTGGCAGCCAGTAGTGCTGTGACGTGGATGCACAACACGGCGGCTCGTGTACAATCCGTCATCGTACCGACGTATACAAGGGTTCCAGACGCCGTACAACTTAGAGGCTTGGGGAACCGACGGCTTGGTGGGGGAGAGGGGCCGATGGTTCGGTATATCGCGCAGCGACTTGTGTCGCTGATTCCCGTCCTGATCGGGATTTCGCTGGTGACCTTTTTTCTGATCCGCCTCGTGCCGGGCGATGTCGTTGACCTGATGCTCGGCAATGAGACGACGATCGACGAGGGCCGCCGCCAGGAGCTGCGGAAAGTCTTCGGGCTGGACGAGCCAATCTATGTCCAGTACGTCAACTGGGCCGGCGACGTCATTCGAGGTGACCTCGGCACGTCACTCCGCACCGGCCAGTCGGTGCGCGGCGAGATCTTCTCGAAGATGCCGGTGACGATTGAGCTGACCATCTTCTCGGTCATCATTGCACTGGTGATCGCCATACCGGCCGGCATTATTGCCGCTGTCAAAGTCGGGTCCGCTGCCGAAGCGGCTGCCCAGGGCGTCAGTCTGCTCGGGCTATCACTGCCCAACTTCTGGCTCGGCACACTGCTGATCCTGGTGACCTCGCGCTACTTCCACTGGTTCCCGGCAGCGAACTACGTGTCGTTCGTCGATGATCCATGGAAGAACATCCAGATCTTCATCCTGCCGGCCATCTCGCTCGGCGCTGCACTGGCGGCGATCACAATGCGCATGATGCGCTCGTCGCTGCTGGAAGTGCTGCGGCGCGAGTACATCACGACGGCACGCGCCAAGGGGCTGTCCAACAAGACCGTCATCTCGCGCCATGCCATTCGCAACGCAATGATCCCGGTCATCACCGTCGTCGGCATCCAGATCGGCCGCCTGCTCGGCGGCGCGATCATCATTGAAGAGCTCTTCAATCTGCCGGGCATGGGTCGGCTGGCGATCGACGCGATCGAGCAGCGCGACTACCCGATGATCCAGGGGGTCGTGATGGTCACGACTATTGCCTTCGTGCTGATCAATCTCGCGGTCGACATCTTCTACTCCTACATCGACCCACGCATCCGATATTCATGATCAGACGACGAAGCCGAACCGACGCACAACAGGCCTCGACCGCGAGGAGGAGCGCATGAGCCAGAGCCAGGAGATCACCCCATCAGCCCTCGGTGACGCCAGCATGCCGAAGACGCGCTCGCTCCCCAGCCGGGCATTGCGGCAACTGCGCGGCAGCGTCAGCGGCAAGATCGGGCTGGCGCTGGTGCTGCTCGTCATCATCATGGCAGTGTTTGCGCCGATCATTGCGCCGCACAGTCCCTACACGATCCGCAACGAGCACCGGCTGCTCGGGCCAAGCTCGTACTACCCGCTCGGCACCGACGAGTTCGGGCGCGATATCCTGAGCCGGATCATCTACGGCGCACGCATCTCGTTGCAGGTCGGCGCGATCTCGGTGGTCATCGCCCTGATCGTCGGCGGCATCCTCGGCCTGATCTCCGGCTTCTACGGCGGCTGGACCGATACGATCATCAGCCGCCTGCTCGACATCGTCTTCGCCTTCCCGGACATCCTGCTGGCGATCGCCCTGCTGGCCGTGCTCGGTCCGGACCTGCGGAACGTCATGATCGCGATTGGTGTCGTCTACACACCATCGTTCGCGCGTGTCGTGCGGGGACCGGTGCTGTCGGTCCGCTCGCAGGAGTATGTTGAGGCGAGCCGCGTCATCGGTGCCAGTGCCGGACGGACGATGTTCCGCCACGTCCTGCCGAATGTCACCGCGCCACTCATTGTGCAGGCGACGATCGCGTTCTCGTTTGCCATCCTGACTGAGGCGGCGCTGTCGTTCCTGGGCCTCGGCGCGCAGCCGCCAGAACCGTCGTGGGGTTCGATGCTTAACGCTGGCAAGCGCTTTATGGAGCTGGCACCCTGGATGGCGATCTTCCCCGGCCTGGCGATCATGATTGCCGTCCTCGGCTTCAATCTCGTTGGTGACTGGCTGCGCGACGTGCTCGACCCGCGCACTGCATCGTCCCGTTGATCAGTGTGAGAAGGGAGATCAACCCGCAGACACGCACTACAGAACCATCCTGCTCTCTCGCGCGCCTGGCCGGCCGCGACAGATAGTGAATCGTACAGAGGAGTGATTTCGATGAGCGATCGACAAACTCGCATCCTGGACCAGTTGGTCCGTCTGCGCAATGATGGCCGACTGAGTCGTCGCCAGTTCGTCAAGCTGACGAGCGGTGGTGTCGGACTGGCCGCGATGAGCGCCGTCGTGGCCGCTTGCGGCAGCGAGCCGGAATCCGCTGCCACAGCGACGACGAGCGGCTCCAGCGAGCCAGCCGCGACCAACACGGTTGAGACCTTCAGCGGCGGCAGCACCGGCCTGGCGACGAAAGAACCGACCGCTGAGGCGACCGCCGAAGCAACGGCAGCCGCGACCGAAGCGGCAGCCACTGCCACCACCGGCACCGCATCTGGCACACCGAAGATGGGTGGCAAGCTCATCTCGGCGCTCGACACCAACCCGGTCGGCATCGACCCGCACACCGGTTCGAGCTTCGCCGGGCAGATGGTCTTCGAGCAGGTCTACGACACCCTGTTCGAGTTCACGCCGACGCTTGAGATCGTCCCGGCGCTGGCCACCAACCTGGAGGTCATCGACGACCTCACCTACAAGATCACCATCCGCGACGACGCGACATTCCACAACGGACGCAAGTTCGTTGCGGAGGACGTGAAGTACTCGATCGAGCGCGCAGCCGACGCCAGCATCGGTAGCGTCCGCGCCGCCTGGTACACCCCGCTCGACGGCATCGAAGCACCGGACGAGACGACCGTCATCGTCAACCTCAAGAGCGCGTTCGCCCCGCTCGTCTCCTACATGGCGATGCCGGGCTCGGCGATGATCCCGCGTGAGGTCGTTGAGGAGCACGGCGACCTGACCGCCGTTGCGGTCGGCACCGGCCCGATGATGCTGGAGAAGTTCCAGAACAACGAGTACGCGATGCTGAAGAAGTTCGCCGACCACTGGCGCCAGGGCATCCCCCTGGTCGATGAGCACGAGATCCGCATCGCGACCGACGAGCAGTCGCGCGTCGCCGCCATCCGCGCCAAGGAGCACGACTTCTCGCGCATGTTCGACCCGCAGAACGCCTGGACCCTTGAGAAGGAGGGCTTCAAGCTGTTCAAGGGTCTGACGGCATCGCGACCGCTGACGATCATCAACTGCCGCCAGGGACCGCTGGCTGACAAGCGCGTCCGCCAGGCGCTCTCGTGGGCGATCGACCGCCAGGCTATGATGGAGACGACGATCTTCGGTGACGGCGTGCTCTCCGGCTACATCCCGGTCGCCGACGAGACCTGGGGCGTGCCGGTCTCCGAGTTCGAGCCGTACAGCGGCCCGGATCTCGACCGCGCCCGCTCACTGCTCGCCGAGGCCGGCTATGCAGATGGCTTCGAGTGCGTCATGAAGGCATCGCCGCAGTACGCGTTCGACTTGTCCAACGGGCAGATCATGCAGCAGCAGCTGGCAGCCATCGGCGTCAACATGAAGATCGAGCAGCTCGAGTGGGGCAACCTGCTCGACACCTATCGCTCGACCCGTGACTTCGACCTGCTCAACATCATCCTGACCTACAGCCCGGATCCGGATGGCTATATGTACGACCTGCTGCACAGCGCGTCGACAACGAACCACCCGGGCATCGCCGATCCGCAGCTCGATGATCTACTGGAGCGCGGCCGCACGACGGTCGACCTGGAGGAGCGCAAGAAGATCTACCGCGAAGCGCAGCTTCTGCTGGAGAACGATCTCTGCCCGATCCTGACGACCTTCGAGTACAACCAGTACTGGCCGGCTCAGCCGTTCGTCATGGACTACAAGACCATCCCGTCGATCTCGCGCATCTACATGCGGGACATCTGGCTCGACAAGTAAGACCGGGGCCAGGGGGTAGAATCGAACGGGACGGGCAGCATACGTGCCCGTCCCGTTCGCATGATCTCGGGAGGCTGGCAATGGAGCTCGTGGCCGATCCCCGCGAGCGGGTGGTGATCGATCCGGCGGTCGTCAGCCCCGGCGCGATGTACCACCTGATGAACGCCGCGATCGCACCGCGACCGGTCGCCTGGGTATCCACGCTCGCGCCGGACGGCACACCCAACCTCGCACCGCACTCCTACACGACGATCTTCTCGACCGATCCAGCAATCGTCGGATTCGTCTCGGTCGGCCGCAAGGACTCGCTGAACAACTGCGAAGCGACTGGCGAATTCGCACTCAACATCGCCAGTCAGTCACTGATCGAGCAACTGAATACGACCGCCGCCAACTTCCCGCCCGAGGAGGACGAGTTCGGCTGGGCCAGTCTCAGCCGCGTTGCCTGCGACCTGATCACCGCGCCGCGGGTCGGTGAAGCGCCGATCTCGTTCGAGACGCGCGTGGTGACGACGCAGCCGGTCGGTAATTGCTTCCTCATCCTCGGCGAGGTCCTGCGCGTCCACATCGCAGCTGACATCTGGCACGACGGACGGATCGACCCGACGCTGCTCGACCCGATCCTGCGGCTGGCCGGCTCCGACTTCGCCCACCTCGGCGAGACGTTCACTCTCCGCCGCCCGACCTGGCAGGATGTCCAGAACCACACTAATCGAGAGGAGTCATTGTGAACGCACCGCAGCCACTCACCGGCTATCACCACCTGACGATGGTCACCCGCGACGCACTGCAGAACGTGCAGTTCTACCGCGACCTGCTGGGACTGCGGCTGGTCAAGAAGACAGTCAACTTCGACATGCCGCAGACCTACCACCTGTACTACGGCGACGAATCCGGCACGCCCGGCACGCTGCTGACCTTCTTCGAATGGTCGAACGCGAAATCGCCCGGTCAGACCGGCTGGGGCGGCACCGAGCACATCGCGCTGACCGTCTCCAGCGGCGCGTCGGTTGCCTGGTGGCGCGGGCATCTGGAGCGCGAGGGCGTGGATGTATCCGATCCGTTCGACGACCACGGGCGACCCGCCATCCGATTCCACGATCCGGAGGGGCTGATCATCGAACTGGTCGCCGCGCCGGGCGAGCTCGTGCCGGATGGCGCACCGGCACTGCGGATTCCGGGCATCGAGATCGGCGCGATCGACCACGTCGGCATCCTCGCCACCGAGCGTGACACCGCCGTCATCTACTACGAGCAGCTCCTCGGCTTCACGCTGCTCGGCGAGCAGCCCAACCCGCTCGACGCCGACCGCACCGACCTGATTTTCGAGCTCGATGATGACGAGGAGGGGCAGCGGCTCATCGTCACGCTCGTCGATCGCGAGACGACCGAGCGTGCCGTCGATGGTCCCGGCCAGACCCACCACGTCGCCTTCGGCGTGCCGGACGATCCGGCTGAGGTGAGCTGGCAGGAGCGGATCGAGTCAGCCGGCGTGCCATCGTCGGAAGTCCGCGACCGCCAGTATTTCCACAGCATCTACTTCCGCGATCCGGACGGCCACCTGCTGGAGATCGCGACCGCCAACCCCGGCTTCGCCGTCGATGAGCCAGCGGAAACGCTCGGCACAAAGCTGATGCTGCCGCCGTGGCTGGAGGAGCGCCGCGAGCAACTGACCCGTAGCCTGCAGCCGCTCGACGGTGGAGGCGCATGAGCCGACGCCAGATCCGCGCGGCGATCATGGTCGTCGGCGTCCTGCTCGCACTGGTCCTGCTGGTCGCGATCGCCGCCAGCGTCACCGGCCCGGCGCGCATCATCCTCCTCGCGCTGCTCGCGCCGGTGCTGGTATTTACCGTCCTCCTTGTCTGGCGCAGCCTCAGCGTGACCGGCGCGCAGGAGGCGCGCCGACAGGTAATGGTGGCGTCCTTGCAGCGCGACGGCATCGTCGGCGTGCTGGCCTGGCCACCAGCGCCGCGTTGGGATGAGCGCATCCACCGCACGTTCATCCTGCCGGCCGGTCGGCACCTGCTCGTCCTCGACCAGCGCACCGAAGCCACCCCGACCGGCGGCCGCGCCCGCGCCGCACTCGAGGCACTGCTCGGCCCACTCGACGGCCCGGAGCGCGCGGTGCTGGCGCTCGTCGAAGCGGACGGCGCGGTCCACGGCTGGGACATCAGCGCCATCCTGCGCCGGGTCGACGCCGGTGACGCCGCCGCAGACCGAGAGCTCTCCGAGCTGGCCGCGCTCGTCCAGCAGCGCGCGCTCAGCTACCTGACCAATCTCACCTAACCACCATCATGCACTCGTGACAGATAGTCACAGTCATGGTATCCTGATCTGTACGTACACGGTGGATGTTCAGGTGGGGGCGACCGATGGTGCAAGCACGGCGAGCGGGACGAGCAATGTACGGCTACACCGTTGATGAGGTGTCGCGGTTCCTGCAGTACGACCCGGCGGCTGTGCGCTACTGGCTCCGCACCGGCCACCTGGCCGGTGCCTTCGACCCCGCCATCAACGACTGGCGCGTCACCGCCAACAACCTGGTCATCTTCCTGCGGCAGTCCAGCGAACCGATGCCCACCGGCGTCGTCATC
>JAMLIA010000106.1 GCA_023954495.1 Thermomicrobiales bacterium
ACAGCGAGACATGTGATGAGCGAGGCCCACGACGCCGAGCGCGTGACCCCAACCAGCCTGATGGAGATGCTCCGCTCGCTCGACTGGCGGCTGGAGCTGATCGGCATTGCGCTGGTGCTGGCCGAGACGGCGCTGCTCTACCTTGTCACCGGCGTCCTGTTGAGCGACAGCTCCCCCGAGTCACGCGTGCTCTCGGCCTGGATCGTCGGCTTTGTCATGCTCACCGCGCACATCATCCCGCGCCTGCTCGATGAGTGGCGCGTCTGGGGCGCGCAGTACGAGGCGATCATGGGGGTCGGCATCGTCGTGACCCTGCTGGTCGCGATCAAGGCGGGCTCGTTCCCCCACATTGCAGTCTGGGATCTCAGCTGGCTTCGCCAGACGGTGCGCGCCTTTGCGCTGCTGGGCACCGATTCCGCCCGGCCGGTCTGGGGCATGGTCGCGCTCGTCGCCTATGCCTGGTGGCGTGGTCGGACGCGTGAGCTTCCGGCGGTCGATAGCGCCTACATGATGCTGCGAGCCGGTAGCGCGGTCCTCGCCGTGCTCATCGTCATCGTGCTGGCCGCGACCAGCCCGACCGATCAGGTGCATCAGCGGCTCAGCGTCGCGACCATCGCGTTCTATGTCTGCGCATTGGGCGCGATCGGCTTTGCCCGCCTCAAGCTCGAAGGCTTCCGCACCAGCTCGCCACTTGGTCCGCGCTGGCTGGCGACGTTTGCTGCGCCGATCCTGACCGTGCTCGCACTGGCGATCATCGGTGCCGGCATCTTCTCGCGGCAGTTCCTCGACACCGTCCTCTGGATGCTGTCGCCGCTGCTGTTCCTGCTGAATTTCATCTTCGAGGCGGTCATCCTGATCATGGCCGTGCTGGCCTACATCATCCTGACGCCGCTCGTCTGGCTGATTGGCACCCGCGAACCGATTTCCCGCACCGTCTCAACACCGGCACCGATGGAGAACAACGGGCAGCTCGACCAGTTCACCCAGCGTGCCGTCGATGTGCCAGACGCGATTCGCTACCTTGTAGCTGCACTGATCCTGCTGGCCATATTCGCCGTCCTGACCAAGTTCGTGTTCCGCCGCCGCCGTCGCGAGCGCGAACCGACCGACGAAGAGCGCGAGTCGATCCTCGACTGGGACGATATGCTCGGTTCGCTGGCCAATCGCTTCCGGTCGTTGTTCCAGCGCGAGCAGCCCGTCGTTGTCGACCCGCTGGCGGACTTGCGGGGCGATCCGCGCTGGCAATACACGATTGCGATCCGCGAGACGTATCAGCGTTTGCAACGCCGGGGCGCGGATCTCGGTCGCCGGCGTCGGGTCGCCGAGACGGCGGACGAGTATCGACCCGGTGTGACCGGCACACTGTCCGCGCCGAATGGCGATTCCGCCGTGCGCGCGATTACCGACCGCTATCGCGACGCGCGCTACAGTGGCGAGCCGGCGACTGCCGCCGATGCCGAAGATGCGGCCCGCGCCTGGCAGGAGATCGACCGCAACAACGCCGGTCGATCGTCAGGCTGAGCTGCTGAGAAGAGCAACACTCCCGATGCCTGACCTGTTCACCTCGACACTTCCTGTTCCGCTGCCGCCCGATGCGCCGGCCGGAATCTATGTGCATGTGCCGTTCTGCCGCCATATCTGCCCGTATTGCGACTTCAACACCTACGCCGGTCAGGAAGACCGCATTCCGGCTTACGTCGATGCCGTCGTGCGCGAGATCAGCCTGCGTGCGGGTGAAACTGCTGGCGCGCCGACGCTCTATTTCGGGGGCGGCACCCCTTCGCTGCTCGCACCCGCGCAGATCGCGCGGATCGTCGCAGCATCGCGAAGCGCGTTCGGGCTTCGTGCCAATGCCGAGGTATCGATGGAAGCCAACCCGGAGACGCTCGATCTGGAAACCCTGTCTGGCTATCGAGCTGCCGGTGTGAACCGCATCTCGATCGGCATCCAGTCGCAGCAGCGGGCCGGACTTCGCGTGCTTGGTCGTGGGCACACCGCCACCAGGGCTACCACCGCGCTCTCGCTCGCTCGTGAGGCGGGGTTCGCGAACGTTAGCCTCGACTTCATCTACGGCTGGCCGGGGCAGACGTCTGAAGACTGGGAGCACGATCTGCAGACCATCCTCGACTGGTCGCCGGAGCACGTCTCGCTCTACGCGCTCATCGTCGAGCCGGGCACGCCGATGCAGATGGCTGTGAAGCGCGGCATCCTGCGTCCGCTGGACGACGATGTCGTTGCCGACCGCTACGATCGCGCCAGCGAGGTTCTGGCCAACGCGGGCTGGGAGCACTACGAGATCTCGAACTGGGCGCGCGAACCAGAGTACCGTTCGCAACACAATCAGTTGTACTGGCAGAACGGGCCGTATTTGGGGATCGGTGCTGGTGCCTTCGGCACGTTTGGCGGCGAGCGCCTCAGCAACCACCTGCTGCCCGAGCGCTACATCGCTGCGCTCAACGACGGACAGCTGCCGATTGCGACGCGCGAAACGATCGACGACGCCACCGCACTGAGTGAGACGATGATGCTCGGCATGCGCCTGCTGCGCGATGGCGTGTCCGACGCGGACGTTATGGCACGCCACGGCGTCGATATACGAGGGCGCTACGCGAATGACGTCGCGCGGCTCGTCGACATTGGCCTCGTTGAGTGGCAAGCGCAGCGCTTGCGCCTCACTCCGCGTGGTGTTCTCGTTGCGAACGAGGTTTGCGCCGCGTTTCTCTCCTAGCGATCCTGCTACCATCACTGTATCGATTCACCCCTAGCGGGAGCGGCAGGTGTATAGGACGGCGATTCGTCTCTCGATAGCGTTGATCTTCCTCGGAGTGATCGTTGCCTGCTCGGGTCCGAGTCGTCGCGATGCCACACCCGTCGTCGTCGAGTCGCCTGCGCCGATCGTGCCGACCGCGCCCCGAATCGTCGAAACGCCAGTGATGCCGACGGTCGCGACCGTCGAGCCAACCGCCACCGTCATCCCGACGCAGATCCCGATGTCAACACCCACCCCAAGAGCAACGCCAACGCCAACACCGGAGGTTCCGCCCAGCGCGATCGAGAGCGCCTTGCTGGCGATGCTTCCAAGCGACAATACCCTGCCGACAGGCTGGGAACTGATCTCTGCCAACACGCTCCGCGGACGCCCAACCGGATCGCTGCTCTGCGGCATCGATCCGTTTCCGGGTGCAGCGAAAAAGCTCGGCGCGGTCGAGTCGGAGTATCAGCGTGTCGACGCGCCGTCGCTGTCCGTCATTCAGGAGCTGACTGCCTATCGCGACCCTGACGCCGTCGCCGCGATGGACTGGGCGCGGGAGTCGCTGACGTGCAGCAACTGGACCGATAGCGACGGCTCGCGCATTGAGCTATCGCCGTTCGAGGAAGCCGACATTGGCGACGAAGCGCTCGTCGCCGATTTCACGGTCGTCGTTGATGCCAGCGGGCGTCTGCATGGCCGTTGGTACCTGATTCGTCGCGGCGGCATCATCGCCCAGGTGGCGACCGTCAGCGACGTTAAGGCGGCGATCGACGAATCACCCGATGTCGTTGGTATGGCTGTCGAGCTGCTGGATCCCCAGCGACTGGCCGCTGCGACGATCGACCCTGCCGTCCAGTCCTCGCTCGTCGGCATGATGCTGCACGCCGATGACATTGGCCCTGGCTGGCTCAAGCGCGCGTCAGGCCCGAACCCCGATCCCGCGTTTGCGGCTTTCTGCGGCATCCCGCTGTTCGGCGAGGCCGGCGAGCCGTTGGGTGATTCGTTCGCTGTCTTTGAGCAGGCCGATACCGGCTGGATGGTGCGTCAGCGGTTGGTCGCCCTGCCATCCAACGAGGTGCAATCGGCGATGGACGGCGCAGCCCAGGCGCTGACCTGCGGCGAGTGGACCGACGCAGACGGCGTGATCTACACGCTGGAACAACCGCAGCCAGCGCTGGGAGCAGCCGATGGCGTCATCGTGCGTTTCCAGGCCGACCGCGACGGCGAGGTGCGTTTTGGCGCGATTTCGGTGACGCAAATCGGCGCGATCATGAACGCCGTTGTCGTCACTGCGCCCGAGCCGCCGTCGCCCGACATCGTCCTCGCAATCATCCAGCGCGCGACCGACGACATCCACGGTGCCGGCTAACCTGCCACCACTCATCCGCCGAGGAATCCCGGCTGACAGTCTGGTCATCTCGAGCGGCGGTGCTATGATGCGCCCGCCGGCCAGCGTTCGACTGCGACCGGCAGGGCCGTCAGGTACGAGTCGGAGGAGGACGCATGGTAGACGACGACCGCCGCGCCATCGAGCGCGCGATTCTTGGCGACATCTGGACGACCGACGAGCCGTATCAGGTATTGCGCGAATTGTGCGACGACATCGGGCACCGCTATGGTGGCTCGGAGTCGGAGAAGCAAGGCGCTGAATTCCTCAAGAAGAAGATGGAAGAGTACGGGCTGCAAAACGTTCGGCTCGAAGAGTTCAGCATGGCCGGGTGGGATCGTGGCTCAGCCGAGCTCACGCTGATCGAGCCGGTCGAGCGTTCGTTCTCCTGCGTGTCACTGCCGTACTGCCCGGCCGCCGACCTGACCGCTGAGCTGCTCGACGTCGGTGACGGTGAGCTAGCTGATTTTGAGCGGCTGGCTGATCAGGTGAGCGGCAAGATCGTCATCTCCGCTGCCGAGACGAACAGGCCGGGCGAACGCGGCAGCCACCGTACCGACAAGTACGGCTGGGCAGTCGAGCGCGGCGCGGCTGGTTATATTTACGTCAACCAGAATCCGGGCATGCTCCGCATCACCGGCTCGATTACCGGACGCAATCCGGGCGGTGACTCCGCTGCTGATCGCGAAGCCCCGATCCCGGCAGTCGGCGTCTCCCTGGAGGCCGGCTCGATGATCCTGCGCCTGATCGAGCGCAGCGACGGCAAGGGCAAGGTGCATCTCAAGCTGGAAAACCGCACCTTCGAGAGCACCAGCCAGAACGTCATCGGCGAGATCGTCGGCAGCGAGTTCCCCGACGAGGTCGTTCTCATCGGCGGCCACTACGACGGCCACGACATCTCGCAGGGCGCAGGCGATGACGGTGCCGG
This sequence comes from Thermomicrobiales bacterium, assembly GCA_023954495.1. NCBI lineage: Bacteria > Pseudomonadati > Thermomicrobiota > Thermomicrobia > Thermomicrobiales > Thermomicrobiales bacterium. The sequence goes on from JAMLIA010000106.1 coordinate 5,068, forward strand.
AACGGTGACTGGCCTTGAGGCGGGCCGGGCTCTGGCTGCCCACGCCGGCAAGATCAAGCGCACCATCCGGGTCATCTGCTTCGGATCCGAAGAAGTCGGCCTGCTCGGTGCTGCGCACCACGCCAAGGTCACCGATCCTGACAGCTACCGCTTCGCGCTGAACCTCGATGGTGCTGGCCGTGGCCAGGGCGGGCAGGAGCAGATCACGCTCTCCGGTTGGCCGGCACTGGGCACCTGGTTCGAGAAGTTCTCAAAAGACAGTGCCTACCCGTTCACCATCCAGGATCAGCTGAACTCACATTCCGACCATTTCCCGTTCGCGCTGCGTGGTATCCCGAACGGCACGCTCAACTCGCGGGACTCCACCGCAGGCATGATCGGGCGTGGCTGGGGCCACACCGAGGCCGACACGTTCGACAAGATCCACCTCCGCGGTCTGCAGATGTCGGCGGCGCTGGTAGCGCGCGTCGCACTGGCCGTTGCCAACGCCGAGGATTGGCCGGTCGAACGCATGAGCGAGGATGAGACGCGGGCGCTCCTGGAGCGCAACAACCTGCTGGCGCGCTCTGAGCGCAGCGGACGCTTCCCGCCACAGCAGGCCTGATCCGCCAGCTTTTCGCGCGGTCCGTCCCTCTTCGGGCGGGCCGCGCTTCTCATCCCGGAGCACGGCATGCCCTACGACAAGCTCTATCTTCTTGTGAGCGGTGCCGGTACAGCGCGCCGCATTCCGGAACTACTCGCGTCCCTGACCTCGGCGTTCGCAAGCACCGTCACGATCCTGACGCCCAATGCCACTCGGGTTGTCAGTCCGCGTGAGCTCGCCCTCGTCGCGGGACATCGCATCGTCGATAGTTACTTCGATGAAGCGATCTTGCCGCGCCCGCCGGAGGGCGTGGTGCTGATCGCACCCTGCTCGTTCAACTCGCTCAACAAGCTGGCCGGTGGCATCGCGGACACGTTGGCGCTCTCCGTCGCTGCCGAGGCGATCGGTCGCGGCACGCCGGTCGTCGTGGCCGTGTCGGTTAACAATCCACTCTGGGCGCATCCGCGCACCGCCGAGTCGATCGCAGCGCTGCGGTCCTGGGGTGTCGACGTGATCGATCCCGTCGCCGACGAGCGCGGCTACCTCACGATGGCGGACGCCGCCGTCATCCTTGCCGCGACGCTGGCAGCCGCCCGACGCACGTCAGCTCCCTAGCGCGATCGCCAGCACGCCAAGCGCAATCAACCCCGCGCCGACTATGCGCGGCGGCGTCAGGCGCTCCTTCAGCACGACAACCCCCATGATCGTCGCGAACACGATGCTCGTCTCGCGTAGCGGCACGATATACGACACGCTGCTTCCCGCGACCTTCATCGCCGCCAGCACGATCAGATAGGTGCCCATGTTCAGCACCCCGGCAATCGTCGCGTCGCGCTTTGCTGTCCGCCAGACCAGCCCGGCGGTCTGTCGTCGAGCCATCAGCACGTATGGCGTGATACCGATCGTTAGAATGCCGATCTCGATGTAGACGTAGATCAGCGGGTTGGTGTGCGCCACACCCGCCTTATCGATGATCGAGTAGGTCGTGATGATCAGGCCCGTTAGCAACGCGAACATCAGCCCACGGCGATTCTCGCGTGCCTCGCGCGCCGCGCCGCGCCGATTGGCGATGAGGTTCATGCTCACGATGCCGAGCAGGATCGCGACAATACCCAGTCCGGCCGGTAGCGTCAGCCTTTCTCCCAGGATCGGCATCGCGAAGAGCGGGACGAGCAGCACGCCGGTGCCGCGTGCGACCGGATAGGTCAGCGACAGCGCGCCGTTGCTATAGGCTGCAGCAAGCGAGCAGGCGTAGGCGATATGGACGCAGCCACTGACCACGACAAACGGCACTGCCTCCCGCGCGAGACCTTCATGCAGGAGCAGATAGCCGGTCGGTAGCGCGTAGACCGCGAGACTGATCCATCCAAAAACGAACATAAACGACAGCGCATCGGCGCTTCGTTTGGTCAGGGTATTCCACGTTGCATGGAAGACAGCGGAAAGCAGGACGAGCCCAACGGCCACAATGCTCATGCCGCGAATAGTACGGACAGTTTTGTCATTTGCCTAGATGTCCCCAAACACGATGGAACGGCACTTGCATATCGCGTCCCACCTGTCCTGATCTCACGGTCAGTGGCAGGTGAGGACGGAGGACACATAGCGAATGAGAGGGCTTATGAGCGAATGGTTGTTCCTGACGAACCATGCGCGCGTGTTGATGTATATCTCGCAGTACCCAACGAGCACCGCTCGACGTATCGCTGAGGCGGTCGGAATTACCGAGCGTGCAACACAGCGCCTGATCCGTGATCTCGATGAGGCCGGCTACATCAGCCGTCGCCGCGTTGGGCGTAACAACCAGTATGTCGTCCATTCAGATCGTGAGATCTCGGGCAGCGTCCTGGGCTCGATCCAGCTATCGGATCTTCTGGCGTGCTGTGCTCCGGCAGCACCGATGCGCCTGCGCACTATCAGTTCCGCCAAATAACAGGCGATCACCGGCGCCTCAATCGTCGTGATGGGCGGAAACGTCGTTCATGACGTCGATTGAGGCCGGCGGTATGTGTCGGGGCGGCAGATGTATTTTCGATGCTTCCGGTGCGGGATGCGAGAGCGCACGCTCCCGATCAGTGATCCGCAGCATCGCGGCGATGCCGGTCACCCGTAGCCCCTGCCACGTCACCCGCATGCCGAAGCTCCAGGCGACACTCGCTCGCTCTCGCACTCTCAGAATGCGCGCCAGCATCCGGTGGTAGAACAGCAGAAGCATGATGAAACCAACGATGGACTTGAACAGCAGGTCGAACGAGCGGATGGCCAGAATTACGAACGTCGCCCGCACCCAGCCGATGCCGAGCGATCCCATCAGTCCGGCCATCGACGAATCGCTGACACCGTAGCCGCCGGGGATCGGCAACACCAGCGCGGCAGATTCCGACACCGAATGCACGAACAGCGCTTCTCGCGGTGTTACGCCGGAGAAGGTCAGCGCATTCGCCAGCGCGAAGAACATCGCCGCGGCGAGCGTTGTCGTCGTCACGCTGAACGCGACACCGCGTGAAATGACTGGCGCGCGCATGAGTGCCGAAACGCGATGCTGGATATCGGCCTCTTTCGGCACCCATCTGCGAGTCAGCCGCGTGCGCCCGAGCAGTTTGGCGATCGCCGCCCAGACACGTTGAGAGCGCCCCATCGTAATCAGCGTCGTGGCAATCACCAGACCGGAGATCGGGAGAATGAACCGCTCGCCTGGCTGATGCACCAACAGCATCGCTGAGTAGGCAACCAGCGAAATGCCGAGCGTATCGGCGACGAAGCCGACGAACAGGCCCGACGCCGCCTCACGCATGTATATGTTGCCGTGCTCCTGCGCGAGCCGGGCAGGTAGCCACGAGCCTCCGGGGAGTGCGCCGGCCGACATGCCGGCCAGATAGCTCGTCATGCCGTCTTTCCACGAAATGTTGAGCTTCGCCGCCCGCAGGTAGTACGCCCAGCGAATGGCCTTGACGATCGCCGATACCGTCATCAGCGCGATCACTGCAACGAGCGTCCCTGTCGGCACGCCTCGAATCGCCGACCAGAACGTCGAAAAGTCAACGAGTCTGGACAGCGCAATCACTGCTGCGATAACGATGATGATCAGTATGAGGCGTCTCATCTATGGGTTTGCGATCTCTCAGAGACAACGTGTAGCGACGTTCTGCCGCCCATGTGCCGACCTCCAGCTCCTAGGTACGGCTTGCTCGGGAACGACGGCCTGAATCTGACGTTGCTGCTTCGGCGGCTTTCGCCGAGTGAAAGGCCACGGCGCTCTCGATGACCCGCCGTTCGCTGAGCTCAAGGCTCAGCCACGGGAACTTGCCGCGCTCGACGGCCCGACAGACATCATCAGCAGACCAGAATCCCAGCGACTCCAGCTTACTCTGCAGTGTCGGCGGCAGCCCCAATGACCCGACCGGGTCTGCGTCCCAGTTCAGATCCATGCGCGAGATGACCGGCTCCAGCCAGCGGATCGTCAGCAGCACGAATCCCAGCATCATCGCCAGTAGCGACAGCATCGCCAGCATCATGCTCGGGAAGAGTGTCCAATTTGGCCAGGTTGCCATCTGCGAAACAATGAGCCAGGTGCCGAAGACACCGAGCGTAGCCAGTGCAGCACCGGTGAGCGCTGGTTTCTCGGAAACGATCGACGGGATATTCGGTGTAAACGGTTCACCTGCTCGTTCGCGCAACCGCGAATGGCGGTACAAGTCGTAGGGGCTTCGCTGCCAGTGCATCGGTGATGCCAGCTTTCCAGTCGTATACATGTACGTCGCGAAGGGGTGGAACACGCTGCTAGTGTAGCAGTCGCACCAACAACTCCTTACGACATTGTGAATCCACTTTCGCAGAAAAGGTACCCGCGAATGATGACAGGCTGTAGACACCGAAAAGCGGCAGGCGTTGAGCCTGCCGCTTTCTGTTTGCTGAGCTGGTGATTGCTCTTACTCGACCCAGCCGAGATCGTGCATCAGCTCGACCGTCAGCAGGCCACGAGTGATCTCCTCGTCGGTACCGATCCGATCCGGCCACCACTCGAAGCGGGCGAACTCGAACATCTGCATCACGACCTTGCGGCCATCAGGAGTCGTGTCGCTCCACTCCTCGGAGATCG
>JAMLIA010000107.1 GCA_023954495.1 Thermomicrobiales bacterium
GAAGGGCCAGTGTTGCACAATCCCCTGCGCTCGCGAGAGCAGATCCGAGCATTACGTGATATCGATCCCGCAACTGACTTGAAGCCAACCCTCGACGCGCTGTCGATTGTTCGGCGCGAGCTTGATGGCAAGGTCGCGCTGATCGGGTTTGCGGGTGGTCCATTCACGTTGGCGAGCTACGCGATAGAGGGCGGCTCATCACGCAATTATCAGTTTACAAAGACGTTGATGTATCAGGATCCGGACACATGGTTCCTGCTGATGGACAAGCTGGCGACGATGACCAGCGCGTATCTGAGCGCGCAAGTCGCGGCAGGCGCGCAGGTCGTTCAGGTCTTCGACTCGTGGGCGGGAGCGCTATCGCCGGCGGACTACCGACGGTTTGTCCTTCCGGCGACGCGGAAGATCGTCGAGACCGTCAAGGGAACGGGCGCGCCAGTGATCCTCTTCGGCACCAATACGGCCGGGACATTGTCGGATATCGCATCGGCGGGCAGTGATGTCGTCGGTGCGGACTGGCGAATCCGACTCGACGATGCCTGGCGGCTGATCGGCGAGGATCGCGCGATTCAGGGTAACCTCGATCCGCTGCTGCTATTCGCGCCACACAACGAGATCAAGCACCAGATTCGGGCCATACTCGATCAGGCCGGTGGTCGACCCGGACACATCTTCAATCTCGGCCACGGAATCCTGCCGCAGACACCGGTTGATGCCGTCCGCGCCGCCGTTGACATGGTCCATGAAATGAGCGCACGCGAGCTGGAGACGACCGCTCGCTAGACATCGGATACCCAGGATGGAGGACTCCACCATGAAAACGATCGGCGTCCTGATGATGGCCTATGGCGGGCCAAACAGTCTTGACGATATCGAGCCGTACCTCGCGGACATCCGCCACGGTCGGCCAACACCGCCCGAATTGCTGGCTGAAATCACCGAGCGCTATCGCCTGATCGGCGGCAAGTCGCCGATCCTGCAGATCACGACCGCGCAGGCAAAGGGCGTCGAGCAGCGCCTGAACGAGCACGCGCCCGAGGGACTCACCTTCCGCACCTACGTCGGCATGCGTCACTGGCATCCGTACATCGACGAGGTCGTCCCGCAGATACTGGCCGACGGCGTCGAAGCGATCGTCGCCATCGTCATGGCACCCCATTTCAGCCGGATGAGCGTTGGCGCCTACCTCGGCAAGCTGAACAAGGCGCTGATCGAGCATGGGGCAGACATCCCGGTCATCCCGGTCGAGTCGTGGAAAGACGAGCCGGCCTTCATCGATGCCGTTGCACAGCGCATTCAGGACGCACGACAGCGGTTTGCTGACGATGTGCGCGAGGATGTGCCACTGCTGTTCACCGCGCACTCCTTGCCAGCACGCATCCTTGAGTCAGGCGATCCCTACCCGACAGAGCTGCAAACATCGGTGGATCTGGTAGTTGAGAAGCTCCAGCCACGCAACTGGCACTGGGCGTTTCAGAGCCAGGGCGCGACGAGCGAGCCATGGCTTGGCCCAACAGTCGAGGACACGCTGGCAACGCTGGCCGAGCAGGGCTACAAGAATGTGCTGTTCGTCCCGATCGGCTTTGTCTGCGACCACGTTGAAGTTCTGTTCGATGTTGATATCGAGCACAAGGAACAGGCCGAAGAGTTGGGCATGCATCTGGAGCGCATTGCAATGCTCAACGATGATCCCGGGCTAATCGAGGCTGTGTCGAACGCGGTGCAGCGAGCCGTCACTCAGCCTGTGGCCGGTGCCTGAGCGATGGCAACAGTCGGCGTCATCGGGGCCGGCATCGCCGGCCTCTCTGCGGCCTGGACGCTGCGCAAGCGCGGTATCGACGTTCGCGTTTTGGAGGCATCCGACCGACTCGGCGGCAAGATCCGGACAGAACACGCTGACGGACTCCTGATTGACGCCGGGCCAGATTCATTTCTGTCATCGAAGCCGCCCGGACTGGCGCTGGTGAGTGACCTGGGACTCACCGACCAGGTCATCAGCACTTTGCCGGATGGTGGCGGCACCTTCATTCTTCACAACGGCAAGCTGGAGGCGCTACCGGAAGGCATGACGCTGCTCGTGCCCGCAGATCCGCGCGCGATCATGAGCACACCGCTCCTCTCTCCAATTGGCAAAGTTCGCCTGCTTGGTGATTATGTCATTCCGCGTTCGCGCAATGACGAAGACGAATCGGTCTCGTCATTCATGCGCCGTCGCGTTGGACGCGAGGCATTTGAGCATCTTGCCGAACCACTGCTATCGGGTATCTTCGCCGGTGACGCCGACCAGCTGTCGATTCTCGCTACGTATCCCCGCCTGCGAGCCACCGAGCGCGAGCACGGCGGCCTCATTCGTGGCGCGATGGCGATGCGCAAGCAGATGACTGGGACTGCGCCGACTCGTCCGTACACGCCGTTCGTGTCGTTGCAGGGCGGGCTGGGTCAGATCATTGACGGGCTCGCCGATGCGATCGGTCGTGAACGCATCGCGATGCAGACACCCGTGTGTGCGATCAGGACTGCACACCGAGGTTACGTCGTGACAACCGACGCCGGTGAAGAGCAGTTCGACGCGCTCATCCTGGCAATACCTGCTCCGGCGGCTGCAACGTTGCTCGCGGAGATCGACCCCGAGCTGTCTTCGCTGACTGGCACGATTCCGTACATCTCGAGCGCGACGATCTCGCTCGCATTCAATGCCGCTGAGGTTGCAGGCCAGCAACGCGGACGCGGGTTTGTCATCCCGCGCCGTGAGGGGCGGACCCTGACCGCCGTGACCTGGACATCGAATAAGTTCGGCGGCCGGGTACCAGAGGGACAAGCGCTGCTGCGCGGATTCGTGGGCCGTGCCGGCGACGAAGCTCCAGCGCTACTACCGGACGACGAGCTCATCCCGATCATTCGGCGGGAACTTGCCGACATCCTGGGGATCACGGCATCACCGACGACAGTCAGGATCTTTCGCTGGCCGAAGGCGATGCCCCAGTACACCGTCGGCCACCTCGACCGGCTGCGCAGCATGGAGCACCGTCTGGCGACGCTGCCCGGCCTGAGACTGGCAGGAGCAGCCTATCGTGGCGTTGGCATCCCGGACTGCATCGCCGACGCGACGGCGCAGGCGACAACAATTGCAGACTGGCTCGCGCCAAACGCGACCGAGGCTCAGTCGGCCGAAAGGCCAACGATCTCGGCATAGCGCAATACAGTCTGGATGTGATCCTCCGGCGAGCGCCCCTGACCCATAGTGTTGATCGACAAGTGGGTTGCGCCTGCGTTGCGCCAGGCCTCGGTGTCGATTAGCCAGCGCGCCTCGTCGTCTGGTCGCAGGCTGATCCGGCCTTCCATACCGATCGCAGCCGGATCACGCCCTGCTTCGGCGGCACTCTGCGCGATGATCTCCATGTCGCGGCGCAGAGCGTCGTCCGGCATGCCGCGGGGGAACCAGCCATCGCCCATGCGCCCGATTCGGCGCATCGTTGCCTCGACGTACCCGCCCATCCAGACTGGAATCGGCTGCTGCACCGGGTGTGGTTTGATTCCTGCCTCAGGAATGCGATGGTATTTGCCGGAATAATCGACGACAGATTCCGTCCAGAGCTTGCGCATGACGTCGATCTGCTCCTCTATCCGCCGACCGCGCGTGACGAACGATTCGCCGAGAGCTTCATACTCAACGGCGTTCCAGCCCACGCCGACGCCGAGGCGCAGACGTCCGCCCGACAGCACATCAATCGCGGCGGCCTGCTTGGCGACCAGCGCAGTCTGCCGCTGCGGCAGGATGAGGACGCCGGTCACCAGCTCCAGCTTCGTCGTAATCGCGGCGAGGTAGCCGAACAGCACGAACACCTCATGGAATGCATCGTCGTTGCTATAGGCACCGCGCCAGTCCGGACGGTTGTCCAGCCCCGCACCGAGGACATGGTCGTAGACCAGCAGGTGCGAGAACCCCACCTGCTCGACCGCTTCGGCATATGCCCGAACCGTTGCAGGCTCTGGGCCGATCTCTGTCTGAGGAAAGACAACGCCAATTCTCACCTGTACCTCCAACATGGTGGCTTCGCCTGAAGGGCGACCGCAGTCGTCGTCGCTTTCAACGCACGCTCATGCCGGATTGATTCCCGACGAATTCGTTCGATCCTCCATTCGCTATACTGGAGCCATGCGACGCCAGTATGATTCGCCAACCGAAGCCGTCCTGCCTGAGCCAGCTGCACGTGTCGCCCGGCGTGCGCTCACCGAGACGCGCCTGCGCGGTCTGCCTGCCGCCGAGGAGTATCGCGTCATCACCGACCGGCTCTATGGTGCGGGCTTCCGTGATTTCCCCGCCGGAACCGTAATCCAGTGGATCGAGACAGAAGTCGCGGCAGAGTACGAGCACCTGCTGGAAATCCGCGCACTCGGTGAGAAGGTGTATTCGCGCCTGGCTTCCGGTGACCTTGCTTCAGCCGCCTGGGAAATCGCCTGTCAACTGTCGCCATCCGAGCGTGAGCGCCTCGCCGCCGGCATCGCTCGCCTCATCGAGCACGATCGCGACGAGGTCATCGAGCCAGCGATCCCGGATACCGTCTGATTCCTGTCGGCTACCCGCCAGCAACCTGTGGTGTCTTCCGCCAGCTTGACAGTGTGCGATGATGCAGCCGAACGGCTGTGCCACCAGCTGGCAAGAGACGAAAGGACTTTCTGTCGTGACTGACATCGCCCTTCGCGATCTGGCACCGGACATCATCCTGACCGGCGGCCGGGTGGTGACGATGGATCCCGATATGCCCGAAGCGACCGCCATCGCCGTCAAAGACGGGCACATCCTGGCGGTCGGCAGCGACAGCGCGATCGAAGATCTCGCAGGCCCCAGCACGCGCCGAGTCGCTCTGGGAGGCCGCCTCACGATCCCCGGCATCATCGATACACACAATCATCTCGTCATGACTGGGACTGGGTTGAACGAAATCGGCCTCTATTCCGTGCGCTCGATTGCCGAGATCAAGGAGCTCGTTGCCGAGCGTGTGCGGACATCCCCGCCCGGCGCATGGATTCTGGGTCGCGGCTGGGACGAAAGCCTGTTGTCGGACAAGCGTTTTCCCAATCGCCACGATCTTGATGAGGTAGCGCCAAATAATCCGGTCGTCCTTGATCGCGTTTGGAACATGCTGCTGGCGAACACCGCAGCACTGCAAGCCGCCGACATCGGTCGCGACACTCCCGATCCACCGGCTGACGCGCTCTACGCCGGACGCATCGAACGCGACGAGCGCGGCGATCCAACCGGCATCTTCCGCGATCGCGCCAAGGAGATGATCAAACGCGCCGTCCCGATGCGGACACAAGCTGACATCGAGCATTCGATCCGCACAGCCTGCCGTGCCTTCAACGATCACGGCATCACATCCGTGAGTGATCCGGGGTTGTTCCCCGAAGAGATTCGGGCGTATTCCAACGTCCTCAATGCAGACGCGCTGACGGTTCGAGTTGGCATGTGCATCGGCGCGTGGGGCTTTGGCAACGCCGACGAAGAGCAGACCATCGAGCAGCGCGTTATCTCGACCGGCGTTGCATCCGGCTTCGGCGAGCCGCTGCTGAAGTTCGATACGGTCAAATTCATGCCCGACGGTGGCGTTGGTGACCGGACCGCGCTCATGTTCGATGCATACGCGGGCGAGCCCGGCAACTTCGGCCAGTTCGTGTTCCCCGAACGTGACCTCTTCGAGCACGTTGCCTGGTGTCACGACCTGGGCTGGTCGATTGACTGCCACGCCTGCGGAGACCGAATGATCGAGCTCGTCGCCAAAGCCTACGCCGCTGCATACGACAAACGCCCCGATGCACGCATGCGCCATCGACTGCATCACGCCTACCTGCCGACTCCGACGGCGCTGCAGCTCATGCGCGACTACCGGATTCCGGCGCTCCCGACAATTCCGTTCCTGACCAACCTGGGCGAGAGCTTCGTCACGAGCCTCGGCGAGGAGCGTGCGTCGAAGATCATGCCGCTGCGCAGCTACATGGAGGCTGGCGTTCCGCTGGCACTCAGCTCGGACTCACCTGTCACGACGTTCAACCCGTTCGTCGGTTTCTACAGTGCGGTCACGCGCAAGACGGTGTATGGCCGAACGCTCGGCGAGGACGAACGGATTTCTCGCGAGGATGCACTGCGCCTCTACACGCTTGACGCCGCACGCGTCACTGCCGAAGATGACATCAAGGGATCTCTGACGCCCGGCAAGTTCGCAGATATCGCCGTCCTCGATCGCGACATCCTGACCGTCGACGAGAACGACCTCGCTGGCACGCGAGCGGCGATGACGCTCGTCGGTGGTCGCGTTGTTGTTGACAAGCTCTCAGGCGCTGCCTGAGCCACCCGGCAGGGAGGAGTCGGACACATGCCCCTCTGCTACTACCGGCCACGCGAGGCCGCACATTCAAACCAGATTCTCGGCTGGGTCGATGCCGAAACAGAACAGATCACCCCACTGGACTCGTCACTCGCCGACCTCCTGGAGATGGGCGGCGAGCAGCGTCACGAGCAAATCAATGATGAGATCGCAGCAGCCGGTGCCACGATTGCGTTGAGAGACGCGCACTTGCTGCCACCCGTTGATGAGCAGGAGATCTGGGCGGCTGGGGTCACCTACGAGCGATCACGCGATGCGCGGATGGAAGAGTCGCAGACCGACGATATCTACGATCGTGTCTACGATGCTGAACGGCCGGAAGTGTTCTTCAAGGCCCCGGCCTATCGCTGCGTGGGTCCGTGGGATCAGGTAGCGATTCGCCACGATTCTGGCTGGAACGTCCCCGAACCTGAACTGGCCGTCATCATCGACGGTCACGGTGAGGTGGCCGGATACACGATCGGCAACGATGTCTCGTCGCGCTCGATCGAGGGTGAGAATCCGCTCTATCTCCCGCAGGCCAAGGTCTACACCGCGAGTTGTGCTATGGGTCCCTGGATCATGCTGCCGCACGAGTTGCCGGACCCGGGCAACGTCGCGATCTCGATGCGTATCGAGCGGGACGGGGAAGCGATCTGGTCCGGCGAAACGTCGACAGCGCGAATGCACAGAACCCTGGACGATCTCGTCGACTGCCTCTTTGCGGCGCTCGAATTTCCGGTCGGTGTCGTGCTGCTGACCGGCACCGGCCTGGTGCCGCCAGCCGAATTCACGCTTGAACCGAACGATCTCGTTCACATTGAACTGGAAGGGATTGGCACGCTCACAAACCATGTCCGGCGACTCCCGCAACGACAGAGAGCACAATGACCGGCACAAGCGTGATCGCCTGGGACGACGTCCCATCGACCGAGGTATTCGCGGGCATCTACCGTCAGGCGGTCGTATCAGACGAGGCAACCGTCGTGCGCTACATCTATCATCCCGGCTGTGTGTTCCCCGAACACCGGCACCCGGAGAGCCAAATCACCATCGTTCACTCCGGCGAGATCGAGTTCACGGTTGGCGGTGATGTGATGACGCTGCGCGCGGGTCAGGTCGCGCTAATTCCAGGAAGCACGCCACACGGCGCGCGCGTGATCGCAAGCGAACTCGTGGTCACGGACAACTACATTGCCAGCGCCAACCGCACACCGCTTACGTTTGATGAGGAAACGACGTGAGCGAGGTTCCGGGCAGAAGTTGAACGCGAACCAACTCGCCGTCGGCGAGACGATCGCGTTCTTCGGGGATCACGATCAGGCAGTTGCTGTCGACGAGCCCGCGAATCATCGCCGAGCCCTGCCGCAAGACTGGTCGCACCGCCAGTCGCCCCTCATGCGCCGTCAACTCACCACGCATAAATGTCCTTCGGCCTGGGCGGTCGGTCAGCGCAGTTGTCAGAACCGCGTCGATCTCGCTAAGCGTCGTGTCTGCAACACCAACCAGGCGTCGAATCGCAGGCCATGCATATTGCAGGAACGACACATACGCCGCAGCAGGGTTGCCCGGCAGGCCGAGCATCGGAATCCCGTTGATCGTACCAATCGCCAGCGGTCGGCCGGGCTTCATTCTGACCTGGCAGACGGCAACGCTCCCATCGGCGCGCAACACGTCCTTCACCATATCGAAATCACCGGCCGAAACACCGCCGCTGGTGATCATCAAGTCAGGCGTCCTGGCGTCGGCGAGCCGCGAGCGAATGTCTTCGGCCGAATCTGCCGCGATGCCGAGCGCATGGGGTTGTCCCCCAGCGAGCTGAACGAGCGCGGACAGCATCGGCGCATTGGCATCCCAGATCTTGCCCTGCATCAACGGCGTGCCAGGCGGCACGACTTCATCACCCGTGGACAGGATTGCAACCCGCGGGACGCGGCGCACCGCGACGTGTGCGGTCCCGACCGCCGCCAGCGCTCCGACCAGCGCCGAAGACACAATCTCTCCAGCAGAAGCGACGACGGTACCCGAGACGATGTCCTCACCAGGGTTTCGGATGTTCGCGCCAGACGTGATTCCCTGAGGCACAGCGACACGGTCGCCTTCAACTCGAACCAGCTCGAATGGGACAACGGCATCTGCACCGTCAGGGACCTGCGCTCCTGTCATGATCCGGATTGCCTCGCCCGATTGAACAACCGTGTTGTTGGTTTCTCCGGCAGCCACCTGCCCCACTATCCGCAGCGTAACCGGCCCGTGGGAGCTGTCGGCTGACTGGATAGCGTAGCCATCCATTGCGGAATTGCGAAATGGAGGGATGGACACTGGTGCCACGATGTCGCCGGCCAAAGCCAGCCCCAGTGCGTCAACGAGCGGAACAGTGTGCGGCGAGAGCGGATGAACAAGGGAGAGCATGTGACCCTGCGCAACGTCGACGCCTATCGGCTCGGCGCAGGTCGCAGCAATCGGATCCCAGGTCATTCCGCTCCCGACTTTCCGGCGATCTAGAGGTTCTTCATCGCTTCGACGAGGCCACGCACTGCGTCGGCAGAATTCTGCAGCGCAGCATTCTCCGCCTCGCTCAGGCTCAGCTCAATGATCTGCTCCACGCCGTCCGCACCGAGCTTGACCGGCACGCCGACAAACAGGCCGTCGACGCCGTACTCGCCCTCAAGCCGAACCGAGCAAGGCAGGACGCGCTTCTTGTCGAGCATGATCGCGTCGACCATCTCCGCCGCCGAGTTGCCCGGGGCGTAGAACGCCGAGCCGGTCTTCAGCAGCGAGACGATCTCCGCGCCGCCCGAGGCGGTCCGTTGAGACAGCGCCTCGATGCGATCCTCCGGCAGCAGCTCAGTGATGGGAATGCCCGACACCGTCGTGTAGCGCGGCAGCGGAACCATCGTGTCACCGTGTCCGCCGAGCACGAGCGCCTGCACGTCTTCGACTGAAACGCCAAGCTCCATCGCAACAAATGTGCGATAGCGCGCTGAGTCAAGCACGCCAGCCATGCCGATGACGCGCTCCTTCGGGAAACCAGCGGCATCGAACGCAGCATGACACATCGCATCGAGCGGGTTCGAGACAACGATGATGACGCAATCGGGGGACGCGGCGACGACCTGCTTCGTCAC
>JAMLIA010000108.1 GCA_023954495.1 Thermomicrobiales bacterium
GGCTGTGCCCTGCCCGATCCAGGAAGCAGGTCATCCGCCGATGCCGCAGCCGGCCGCCTGCGATCACGGCGACACGTATCGCGAGGTTGAGTCGTGGACCTTCCGCACCGACATCACCCCGCCGATGGTGATCTCGGGATACAACGAGATTGATGGCAAGGTGGTGTCGACGGTTGAGGTACTGAACGTCGAGCCAGCCCCGTAACCCACCGCCCCGCACACCCAGCAATGGCACAATCTCCTCTGGCGCGACCTGCGCCGGGAGGAGCCGATGAGAGTCCTGATCGCTGACGACCACGCCCTGTTTCGCGATGGGCTGCGCAGCCTGCTGGAGGCGCGCGGTATCGACGTTGTCGCCGAGGCGCGCAACGGACGCGAGGCGATCGCGCTGGCGGAGCGCGAGGTGCCGGACATCGTCCTGATGGATCTGGCGATGCCTGAGATGGGCGGGCTGGCAGCGACACGCATGATCAGCGCCGAGATGCCGGCTGTCCGCGTTGTCGTGCTGACGGCGTCCGAGGATGATGCCGACCTGTTCGAGGCGATCAAGTCCGGCGCGCAGGGGTTCCTGCCGAAGGATATCGAGGCGCGACGGCTGTTCGAGATGCTCGACGGCGTGACGCGCGGTGAGCCGGCGCTGACGCCCGGGCTGGCCCGCAAGCTACTCGACGAGTTTGCCCAGCCACGCGCAACCCGCCAGGAGCAGCCTGCCACCCAGCTCACCGACCGCGAGCGCGATGTGCTGGAACTGCTTGTCCAGGGCATCACCTCCAACCGCGAGCTGGCCGATCGACTGGTCGTCAGCGAGAACACGGTGAAGTACCACCTGCGCAACATTCTAAGCAAGCTGCACCTGGAGAACCGCGCGCAGGTCGTCGCCTACGCCCTGCGCAACCAGCTTGTCGATCCGCCCGAGCCGGATCGCAGCTAGCCTCCTACCCGATAGGGTAGGCGAGAAACTACCCCAGACCCCTCCACAAACTACCCCGCCGACCGTGTTCGAGAAATCGCCCTCATCGCACCATTAGGTCAGGCGCGATACGGCGCGAACCGGAGTGCGAGCGTGCGGCTATCTGTTGCGACGGCACGAGCAGGACGCAGAACAGTGATCCCGTCGCCGCGCATCGGCACGGATCTGTTCGGCAGCACGCGCTTCGCCTGGCTCTGGTTGATGGCCCGAGCCTGGATCGGCTGGCTCTGGCTGGCCGATGGTCGCGACAAGCTGAGCGACGGTCGCTGGATCGACGGCAGCGCATTGCACGACGCCTGGATGGCGACACTGGCGAACGGCGACACCCGCCAGCCGTCGCGCTGGGGCGTTGAGCAGATGCTGGCGCAGGGTTGGCACGGCTGGCTCGGTCCTGCCGTGGCAATCGGGCAGACGCTGGTCGGCATCGCCATCCTGCTGGGCTTGCTGACCGGACTGGCGGCGCTATTCGGCCTCGGGCTGGCTGCGACGCCGTGGCTGGCCGGCGCGAGCGGAGTCGATCCGCTCATCGCGCTGATCGCGGTCGTGCTGGTGCTCGGCTGGCGCTGCGCCGGATGGATCGGGCTGGACCACTGGGTCCTGCCACTCATCTGTCGTTGGCCTGCACAGCCGGGCCAGACCGGCGGGAGGTCGCAGAGGCAGTGATTCGAACCGCGCGGGCTGGGGAGTGCGCTTGCGCAGGCGTCATGAGAATATGCGCTCCATCGATTTCAGGGACAGTGGGCGAGACAGAAGGGGGAACCTCTCAATGTCGATCAAGAATGAAACGAGCCGCATCACCCGACGCAACTTCGTCGGGCTCGTCGGCGCAGCCGGCCTCGGCGCGGCGTCGGCAGCCGTTTTCGGCGCGGCAGCCAACCCGGACCGCGAGGTCGTGCAGGGCATCCCGACCGTGATTTCGGCAGCGCCGGAGGAGCCAACGACCGACCACAGCGGGCACAACGCAACCGGCGACGCGACGCCGACCACCGGCGGCGATTCGGTCGATGAGATGGATGCCATGCACGAGCAAGGCATTCTGGACTTCCCGGCACCGACCGAAGGGCTCGGCGGCCAGCCGCTGGAGTACGAACTGGATGGCGATGTCAAGGTCTTCCGGCTGACCTGCGATGTCGTCCGCTGGGAATATGCCCCCGGCCAGTATTCGGATGGCTATGCCTATAACGGCGTCATCCCTGGCCCGGAGATTCGAGTCAACGAGGGCGACACCGTGCGTGTCCACGTGACGAACAACCTGCCGGAGAGTACGGTCATCCACTGGCACGGACTGATCGTCCCGCACAGCCAGGACGGCGTGACCTTCGTCACTCAGCCGCCGATCAAGCCGGGTGGCGAGTTCACCTACGAGTTCACGCTCCGTGAGGGCAACACCGGCTCGCACATGTATCACTCGCACCACAACGCCGCCGAGCAGGTGACAAAGGGCCTTTTGGGCGCGTTCATTGTTGAGCCGAACGACCCGAACAAGTACGGCGAGTTCGACCGCGAATACACGATCATTCTGAACGACGGGCCAATTGGTGGCTTCACCCTGAATGGCAAGGGCTTCCCGGCCACCCAGCCGGTGATGGCCAAGAAGGGCGAGAAGGTCCTCATCCGCTACATGAACGAGGGCCTGATGATTCACCCGATGCACTTGGTATCGGATGCCGCAGCTTGTCGGCGCAGGATGGTTGGCCGCTTCCGCAACCGTACCTCTGCGACACACGGTCAACGACCGCGCCCGGCCAGCGCCGCGATGTCATCGTCGATGCGACTGAAGTCGGTGCCTGGGCGTTCCACTCGCCAGCATCCTGTCGCACGCTGAATCTGCCCACGGCATGTTCGGCATGGTTGGCTGTTTATCGTCGAGGAGTGAACGCCGGCGTAGCACCGGCGCAACCCTGGCCTACGGTTCGTATCCTGTTATGCGGACCGTGGGCCGCTTCCTTGCCGCCTACCCCCAGCTCCCCACGCATGGCACACTGTCGGGCGCGACGAGAGGAGCCACGTGGAACCGCAGACGACACCACCAGCCGAAGCGCAGGACACAACACCGTCGGACAATGGTCCAACCTGGGCATCCCGGCCGCTCCTGATTGCGTTGGGCCTCTTCGCGGTCGCGCTACTGGCGATGCTCGTGTTCGTGATCCGCGACAGCACGCGCGATGTCCAGCTCGACGCCACGTTGCTCACGCTTGAGCTGAGTTACCCGGACGGCCAGACGGCGACAGCCGATCTCGAGGTTCAAGCAGGCGCAGCGCCAGATGGCGAGACGATCACCTGTCGGGCAACTGACGGCGGGCAGCGCCTCGGTCGTGACACTGCCAGGAGCAACGAGACAATCCGCATCAAGCTCGACCCAGCACCCTGGCCGTTGGACACGTTGACCGGCGATGGCGCGGCGACGATCAACGATCGCGTTGAGTGCCGGGTCGGCGATGGCGACTGGGTACACCCGCTGCGGCAGCCCCGCGTCCGCATCAACTAGCCGCCAACCGTAATGCGCAGCCGCCATCCGTGACAACAACGAAATCCATAGCCCCTCTTGAGTGCATGCACTGATTAGGCTATTCTCGTTTCAGAACCCTACGCGGTCATTCCAGGGATGCAGGCATGTCGGCGATACAACCGACTGCCGATGCGATGCGTACATTGAGTGCATCCGCAGGCAAGGACGTCATCAGACGCAGCCGAGCATTGGCTCGGCAGGCCGATGCTGCGCTGTGCATGGCGTACCCCGGAATGGACATCAGCATGACGTGGATGGAGAGGGAGCCCGTGACTCGACCCAACGGCACGTACCTACCCGATCACCTGGAAGATCCCCTGCCCGTCAACGTACCCAGCCGACTCAGCCGCCGCCGACTGCTCCAACGCGGCGCGGCGCTCGGCATCAGCCTGCCGGCGATCGGCTGGCTGCTGGCCGCCTGCGGTGGCGACGACTCCGACGACGATGATGGCGGCAACGAGAGCGCTGCCAGCCCAACGGCCGCGAGCAGTGAATCCACATCTGCGTCGACCAGCGAGTCGGGTGGCGGAACCGCCCAGAATGGCGGACGGCTGACCGTCATCCAGACCGGCAGTATCCCCGACCTTGACCCTCAGTCCGCCTACGATTCGGACGCCAGCGCAATCTTCTTCGGCACCTACGAAATGCTCGTGCGACTCAAGGGGAGCGATACCTTTGAATACGAGCCGATGCTGGCCGAAAGCTGGGAGGGCAACGACGACAACACCGAATGGCGCTTCAAGATCCCGGCCGGCGTCAAGTTCCACGACGGCACTGACTGCGACGCAGAGGCTGTCGCCGCTTCGTTCAAGCGCTTCCACAACATGGGTCTCGGGCCGGTCAACGTCATCACCCGCTTCGTCGCCAGCGCCGACGACATCAGCGCCGAAGACGCGACGACCGTCCTGTTCAAGCTCTCGTTCGGCACCGAGATCTTCGTCGCAGCCCTCGCCTCACAGTACGGCCCGCTCGTCGTCTCGCCGGCCGCCGTCGAAGCCAACAAGACTGCCGACGACGAGTTCGCCCACGAGTGGTTCCGCAGCAACGTTGTCGGCACTGGTCCTTACACGATCACCGAGAACGTGCTGGGCGACCACATCACGATGGTGCGCTTCGAGGACTATCACGGCGGGTGGGACGGCAATCATTTCATGAGATCGTCTTCCGCAACGTCGAGGAATCCGCCACCTGCCGTCAGCTCATGGAGCGCGGCGAGGCTGACTGCTCGACCCAATCGCTCACCCCGAAGGATGTCGCCTCCTTCGCAGGAAGCCGGCGTGCTGAACGTCATGGTCTACGACCTCGACGAACGCCGACTGGGCACTGATGAACCACGTCAAGCTCGCGGACGTGAAGCCCGCCAGGGAAATCCGCTGGGCGTTCCCCACGACGATGTCCGCAAGGGCGTCTACGGTGACCTCATCGAGGCATCCAGCGGCGCCTGCACGACGACGACACGCGGCTATCCCGAGGATGGCTTCATCTACACGACCGACCTAGACAAGGCCAAGCAGCTGATCGACGAATCGGGCTTCGATGTCAGCCAGCCGCTGGAGTTCTGATCACTCTTCATGACCAGGCCGAGCAGGCCATCGGCCAGCTCTTCCAGGCGAATCTGCAGACGCTCGGCATCACGCTCGACCTTGTCGAGAAGGAGGAGGGCGCACTCACCGACTCTACGGCTCCGCGCCGGCCGAGGAGCGCCCGGACTTCACCTACTGGGGCTGGTGGCCAGATTACAACGACGCCTGGAACGAGATCTACCCGAACTTCCACACGGACGCGATCACGCCGAACGGCTCGAACGCGATGTACTACTCCAACGCGGACGTCGACGCGCTGCTGGACAAAACATCCGGCTCGATCGGAGAGGATGACTACAACGACGCCATCGCCGAGATGAACAAGATCATGGTCGAGGACGACCCGGCCGCCATCTTCGTCGGCTCGGTCAAGTGGTACAGCGTGCTCCAGCAGAACATCAAAGGCTTCGAGCCCAACCCGATCTACATCAACACGTACAACGTGTATGACATGTATCGGGAGGGATAGGGATCGGTAAAGCGACAACCAATCTCCGCCGCCAACTCCTTCGTAGGGTCGGCGCTGGCGCTGTCATCGCCGTGAGGCGACACTTCCGCGCCGGATGATGGCGGTTCGCAAAGAGACACGCGCGCAAACATTTCGTACGGACAGGACCCGGCCTGTCCTCGCGGGGCGCCCTCTGGGCCATGGCGACGCCCCCGCGCCGGATGCCAACGGCCCCGGCGTAATGTCCACGTGCGTTGCCGTCGCGGAAATGTAGGGGCGTATCGCATACGCCCGTTTGGCCCCCAACCCATTCCCGCCGGCAGCCACAATGCCCGGTTGCCCATGCTGGATGGTCGTGTTTCTGGCCGGGCGTATGCGATACGTCCCTACATATCGGGGCCGACGCGGTCACGATACGCCAAGTCCACAATTATCTGCGTGGGAGGGTCGCCTCACGGCGATGACAGCGACTTGCTCGGTCGGCCCCTCTACGCAAACAACCCCGCTCCGGTTTCTCGGAGCGGGGCTGTTGCTGTGTCTATCCAACGTGCCTAGTCGGCAGCCGCGCGCTCCATTTCGGGAGCGTTTTCCGGCGTCCAGCGCAGGTTCAGCTCACGGTTGGCGCGAACCTCGTCGAGGCGCTTGTACTCGGTCGTGTGCGGTGCGTGCTTGACGAACTCCGCATCGGCCTTGATCTCGTCGTCGATCTGGCGCATCGCCGCGATGAACTCATCGAGCGTCTCGATGCTCTCCGTCTCGGTCGGCTCGATCATCAGCGCTTCCTCGACGATCAGCGGGAAGTACGTCGTCGGCGGGTGAATGCCGAAGTCGAGCAGGCGCTTGGCGATGTCGAGCGTGCGCACGCCGTACTCCGCCTTCTGATGGCGGGCGGTCGCGACGAACTCGTGCATGCAGGGTCGGTCGTAGGCCACCTCGTAGCGATCCTTGAGGTTCGCCATCAGGTAGTTGGCGGCCAGTACGGCGTCCTCACTGATGCGCCGCAGACCCTCCGCGCCGTGCATGCGGATGTAGGTGTAGGCGCGGACGTGCATGCCGAAGTTGCCGTAGAAGCCATGAACCTTGCCGACTGAATGCTCGGGTGACTCGAACCCATAGCTGCCGTCGTCGTTCTTGACCACGATCGGATCCGGCAGGAACTGCTCCAGACCGGCGCGAACGCCGACCGGGCCTGACCCTGGGCCACCACCGCCGTGGGGCGTTGAGAAGGTCTTGTGCAGGTTGAAGTGCATGATGTCCATACCGAGGTCGCCCGGGCGAACCATGCCGAGAATGGCGTTGAAATTCGCGCCGTCGTTGTAGACCAGCCCGCCAGCATTGTGGACAGCATCAACGATCTCGCGGACATTCTCGTCCCACAGGCCGAGCGTGTTCGGGTTGGTGATCATCAGCAGTGCAGTGTTCGGGCCAACCAGCTCCTTGAGCTTTTCGACATCGCAGTTGCCCCGATCATCGGACGGCACGGTCACAACCTTGAAGCCGGCCATTGCGGCGGTCGCCGGGTTGGTGCCGTGGGCCGAGTCCGGAACGAGCACCGTATCGCGCTCGTGGTCTCCACGCGAGGCGTGGTAAGCCCGCGCGACGAGGACGCCGGTCAGCTCACCGTGAGCGCCCGCAGCTGGTTGGAGCGTCACCGTCTCGAAACCTGAGATCTCGGCGAGGTAGCTGCGCAGCTCGTCCATCAGCTCCAGCGCGCCCTGAACCGTCTCCGGCTCCTGGAGCGGATGGATGGCGGCAAAGCCGGGCATGCGTGCCGCAATCTCGTTAATCTTCGAGTTGTATTTCATCGTGCAGGAGCCGAGGGGATAGAAATTGATGTCGATCGCGTGGTTCTTCTGCGACATGCGCGTGAAGTGGCGAATGACATCGATCTCGCTCACCTCAGGAAGGGCAAGCTCATCGCGGCAAAGGTCTGCCGGTATCTCCGTCTCGGGAACATCGACAGCCGGAACCGTTGTGCCACGACGTCCCGGCTTGCTCAGCTCAAAGATCAGCGGCTCTACCGCCATATTCCACCCCACCTGACCTTCTGCCGCATGTTGACGCGGAAAACAAACAATCTATCGTCCATACAAATGGCAGCATAACATCCCCCGCCGACACCTCACAACCGCCCCCAGCTATCGACACCCCTGATAGAATCCTGGCTGGGTTCATTGATGGCGCGTGCGCCCCAAGTCGACTTCTTCGACGTTCCCAATACAGCACATCATCAGCATGCCAGGGAGTCTCACGAAATGGCGAAAGCGTTCTACTACGGCGGGCAGGCGGTCATGGAAGGCGTCATGATGCGCGGCCGCTCGTCGATGGCGGTCGGCGTCCGCACGCCGGAAGGCGAGATCGTCGTCTGGGAAGAGCCGATCGAGCCCGGACCGGTCGTCCGATCAGTGCGGAATATCCCACTGCTGCGCGGCGCGGTCGTCCTCTGGGACACGATGCTGCTTGGCATGCGCGCCCTGATCTTCTCGGCCAACGTCGGGCTGAGCGAGGAGGACGGCGAAGAGGTTGATGCATCGTCGATGTCGGGCATCTTCCTCTGGCTGACGGTTGCTATGTCGCTGGTCTTCTCGATCGGCCTGTTCTTTGTCACGCCGGTCGTCACCGTCGATTTGCTCAGCCGCTGGATCGACAATCACCACGTCATCAACATTATTGAAGGCATCGTCCGCCTGGCGATTCTGATCGGCTACATGGTCGCCATCTCGTTCATGAACGACATTCGGCGGGTGTTCGGCTACCACGGTGCCGAGCACATGACGATCAACGCCTGGGAACGTGGCCTGCCGGTTGATGTCGAGCACGTCCGCGAGCAGAGTCTGCGCCATGTCCGCTGTGGCACCGGCTTCCTGCTCATCGTCGTTGTGATCTCGATCCTGTTCTTCCTGCTGCTGGGTCGACCAGTCTGGTATCTGCTGTATGGCTCACGGATCGTGCTGGTGCCGGTCATCGCCGGCGTCGCCTACGAGATCATCCGCGCCGGTGCGGCCCACGCGAACAACCCGATCATGCGGGTTATCCTCGCGCCGGGCCTGGCCCTGCAGGGCGTCACGACCCGCCCGCCAGACGACTCGATGATCGAGGTCGCGATTGCGGCATTCAAGCGCGTGATTGCAACCGATGGTCTGATCACCGAGAGCGAGCTGGATCCGGCCGTCATCCCGGTTGGCGCAGACGCCCAGCCACTGAGCGGTGTCGGTAGCAGACTGGCGGAGCCGGTCCCGGCCCCGGCCGAGGTCTAGCCGATGCATACGCTCGATCCTGGTGCTACCCCATCAGATGACGCCGCCCTCGTGCACGAGGAATCGCCTGCCCCGACGTCTACAATCGTCGTCCGTCAGATCGACGGGGCCGACGAGATGGAAGAGGTCTTCCGCATTCGGGACGAGGTGTTCGTCCGTGAGCAGCGCCTGACCAACGACGCCCGCCGCGACCCCGACGACCGCACAAGCATTCACTTCCTCGCCTGGCGAGATGGCCAGCCGCTGGGAACAGGACGGCTCACCGTCTTCGGACGCGAGGCGCAGGTCGCCTGGGTGGCGGTGCGCGCCGCCGCGCGTCGTGGCGGACTCGGACTGGCGGTCATGCAAGCGATCATCGAGCGCGCCGAACTGGAGAACACTGCCTACATCGTCCTCAACGCGCAGGCACACGCAATCACGTTCTACGAGAATCTGGGCTTCGAGATCGTCGGCCCGGAATTCACCATGGGCGGCATCGCCCACCACGTCATGATCCGCCGCAACGGGAACACGTAATGTGTAGGGGCGTATCGCATACGCCCGTTTGGCCCCCTATACGCCCAATCGGCATCCGCCAACGCCACCGACACGCCCAATCGGCATCCGCCAACGCCATCGACGCGCGCCGACACGGGTATGGCTTGGCCGGGCGTATGCAATACGCCCCTACACAATAATGA
>JAMLIA010000109.1 GCA_023954495.1 Thermomicrobiales bacterium
CATCGCCACAGCAGAGGCGGCTGGTCGCCAGCCATCAATCGACGACCTGGCGGACGGATTCGTGCCGATGGAGCGGGTCACGGCAGATCGTTGGATTGAGCCGGACTACCACCTGTTCGATGTCCGTGCTGCGGGTGACCGCGGCAGTGCGAAAGTTGCCTTCGGCCCGCCAGCGGCCGGTGGCCAGATACTTTCGTACGAATTCGAGCGCGTCGAGGGGCGCTGGTACGTCAGCTACTCCGAATCCTCGTGGAGCCAGGGCGATCCGGACTGGAAGCCGTAGCAGCCGGGGAGCGGCGTGGCCGCCCCCTTCTTTCGCACAATTCCTGCCTGCTATAATCTGAGTCACCATGGCAGACAAGGCGGTCGCGCATGACACCGCAGACGGTTCTCCTCATCCCACCAAACGACATCGGCTGGCTTTCGCTCCAGCAAGCGGTCGCGAGCCTGCCGGACGTGCAGATCGAGACTGCCAGCGGGGATGCCGCAGCCATCGCGCAGATCGCACTCGACCTGCGGCCCGACGCCATCATCACCACCGCGCGGCTCGGCGACGCGCCGATCACCCCGATCCTCCGACACCTGCGCCGCCGCCTGCGCACAGCGATCTTCATCATTGTCGATCACGATGTTGACCCGGATGCTCTGCCCGATCTGGCTCAGGCTGGCGTCTCGGCTTACCTGCTCTGGTCACACTTTTGCAACGACGACCTGCGCCCGGCCCTCGAAGTCGCGCTGGCCGGCAAGGCCGTCGTGCTCTCCAACGAAGTTGCCGAAACGTACGACCGCATCGTGCGCGAGCCATCTGGCCCCGCCTCAGCCAGCCCGCCGCTCTCCGACCGCGAGTTCCACGTGCTGCGACTGCTGGCCACCGGCCAGGCCCGCCAGGACATCGCCGACGCGCTCGACATCAGCCCCCGCACCGTCGACCGGATCATCGATGATCTCAAGGCGGCCTTCGACGCGCCCACCCGTGAGGCGCTGATGGTCACGGCGGTCAGGCTAGGGATTGTGCGCTGATGGTGGATGGCGGCGATTCGCCACGGAATTGGCGGAGACTCGCCATGAATATGGCGAACTCTGCGTAGACACATTCGGATTCAGCCGTTACCACAGCGGCATAGTGAGACGAAACTCTATGCTGAAATCCAACGCGCGAATTACCGCCGGTCGACCAATGTCTGACACACAATCGCCCACGTCATTCTCGGCGAGAACTCTTCTGAACACATGGTCTGTTGTCACCATCAGCCTGTTTCTGCTTTCGGCGTGCGGCAGTGACGCTACGCCGACACAGCGCTCGGTGGTCGCCCCATCTGAGACAAGCACTGCGCTCGTTCGACCGACAACGACCACCAGTCAGGTGCCGCCTGCGCCGTCACCAACGCCACCCGAGACGCCAAGCGCCCCCGAAGCACTTGGCGGTATCACTACCTATACCCCCGAACAGATCGCGCAGTTCGTTCCAGAGGCAACGACACCAGCGCCACTCGCCGATATACCGATTCCGACCGCATTCACCGATGCGAAGGCACTCATCGATCACCTGCCTGAGCAGATTGGCTCGCTCACGCTCAGCCCGGAGCGTCTTAGCCCTCCGGGATACTATGGAGCGATGTATCTGGAAGATGAGGGGGCTGTCCAAACATCGGTCATGGAAACGTTCGCCGTCGCGTCAATCCCGGACCTCGATCCGGCATTCGCGCACTGGACCGTCGCGGACAAAATCACGAACGACGCCGCAGCTGCAGCGAACGCCGCCGCTGGCGACAGACGAGAGGGCACTTTTCAGGCAGGTCGGGACGGCCAACTCTTCTGGCTCCAGCAGGAAACAGGAGATGGACAGTGGCGCATGGACTGGGGCGTCGGCGATAACGATGTGCTGTTCCAGATTTCTGCGCACTCCGAATCAGCACTGATGGACCTGCTTGATGCATTCAGGCAGGCCGCGAACAGTGTCTGATGTCAATTCAGGAATGCGAGCAATCCTTTGAAACTACGGCTCGGACACTTACCCAGGAAAGCGATCATCCTCCTGCTGCTCCTGATTGCACCCGTCGCAACTGCCGCAATCTCCGCTGCCGATGAGCAGCCTGCGTGGCAGGGCTGGCCGCCGTTCCAGATGACCTACAAGGAGTTCGGCCACACACACGGCGCAGCCGCGCCACCGACAACCAACATCTGGACACTAACCTGGCACAGCCTCGGGCAGTGGCAGCGCGAACTAGTCACGAGCGAGGCCAACCCGCAGGCGGAGAGCGAGACCTATCAATTCGACGGCCAGCAATTCACCGTCGATCTTGCGCTACCGGGCGCTGAGGACATCGTGATCGATCACACGGATGGCGTACCTGTCATGCCAACCTTCTGGCTTGTACCGGGTCGCGACGCGTCGCTGGCACGTATCGGCTTCCAGAAGTCGGCAGAACCGGCGACAGATCTGGTGCAGTATCAGCGCGACGCACCGGTTCCATGCACTACTGCAGACCCGAGCAAGCTGCCAGCCAGCTGCGAAACTGGCAGCACCTTCATCCGCACCGAGACGATCATCTACACCACCGCGATCACCCACCCGATGCCGGTGCTGCTCGTGGACGAGATTGATGGCCAGGTCTCCTCGCGCATCGCGGTGTTGACCGTTGAGGCGCTGCAATAGCAGCGAGAGCCGGACGGAGGCGTTTGCAGATGGGTATCAGGCGGCTTGCATCACCTGCCGTCCTCGCAAGCATCACCGTTGCCCTGTGCATTGTCGGAATGACGGTCGTTGGGTTCGCAGCGGCGCACCGAGGCAACGTCGCTGAGGCATCCGAAACGTTCGGCGTCTACCTGCAACCACTGGAGGCGACGACCTTCAACGATGCTCAGGTGGCCGACATCGAGCAGGTGGCTGGTGGCCGGCAATTCGCGATGGTGACCTATGAGAGTGCTCTCGAAGCGACGGTTACCGACGAACACCCGCAGTCGATCTGGCTTCATCGGTCAGCGCTATCGGCTGTCTCACCGGCCTGGCTGCGTGAGCAGCTCGACACTGGCACGGTCATTGTCGGTATCGACATGACGCGCGGTGAGCTTGCCAATGTTCTGCGCGTCGATGGCGGCAGCACGCCCGACTGGAATCCACCCGACGCCAGCACGTTTGTCATCGTCGGCAAGGTGTCGGCTGTGCCGCGCACCAACGCCGCTGGAGAAACGACGACCCACGGCGGCTCCACCATCGTCAACGACATGTTCGACCCGCAAGACCCGACGTACCTCGTCGCCATGGTCGATCGCGTGATTGAGGATGTGCGCGATATGGGCGGCAGCAGCACTCCATCAACTTCGCGTTAGACGTGCAGTCCCGTTTGGAACGTGCCAATGAAAAAGCTCGCTATTCTCGCCATCCTGTTGATCCTCGGGCCGGTCATACCGCTGGTCTTCATTCCGGATGTCCAGGCTGACACCGAGCCTGCAACGGAGCACGCGCCACGCTACGCACTCGTCCGCGTTGGCAACGCCCGCGGCGCAATCGAGCATCTCGTCGGCCTGAAGATGAGCGTTGTCGATGTTCGGCCCGATCCATCCCAATGCAACTGGGGCTATCGCGAACCGATCGCCGCCATTGTCACGGTCCGGGTTTACATACTCTGGGGCATCCCGATCGACACGTGGGAAGTCACCTGCGACACCGAGCAGCGCGTCAGTTGACGTGTTGCGGCGTCTTGAAGCGCGAAGCTGGCGCAGGAGCGTCGCCTCACGGCGATGACAGCGCCAGCGCTATCCCTACGAAACGGCAGCCAAGCTCGTCGAAATTGGACACCCCCTCTCCCAACGTTGGGAGAGGGGGCAGGGGGGTGAGGGCCACCGAGTCACCCCACAATCTCGCGGAACACACGCAGATAGTTCAGACCCAGCAGCTTGCGCAGCTCATCCTCGGTGAAGCCGGCCTGCGCGAGCGCGACAGTGATGTTCGGCCAGTCACCCAGGCTCTCGAAGCCGTCGAGCTGGTATTCCTCGCCGATACGATGCTCTTCGACACGAAAGCCGGTCCAGTTGAAGTCCCCTTCTAGACCGGCAGGCATCGAGGCAGGATACTCGACCTGCGAGCTGGTGCCGGGGCCAGGGCCGGCCTTGTCGGTGCCGATGCCGACGTGATCGATGCCGCACACATCGACGAGATGGCTGATCTGCGCCACCACATCGTCGAGCGACGCGCCCGGCGTCTCGCGAATAAAGCCCGGCAGCGTGACCACGCCGAAATAGCCGCCTTGCTCGGCGACCGCTCGCGCCAGCTCGTCCGACTTGCCACGATCGTGACGCGCGATTGCCTTGCTGGATGAGTGCGAAACGATGACCGGCGCAGTCGAGATCTCCATCGCATCCCAGCCGATCTGCTCGCTGCAGTGGCTGACATCGACGATGATGTTCGCCGCGTTGAGTCGCCGCACCATCTCCTGCCCGAACCAGGTCAGGCCGCCCTGGTGGCGGTCGGTGCAGCCATCGCCGACGAGCGTGTGCAGGTTGTAGGTCAGCTGCACCATACGCAAGCCGAGGCCGTAGAACAGATCGATGCGGTCGAGATCATCGCCGAATGCCAGCGTGTTCTGGAAGTCGATGATGACACCGTGGCAACCGTCGGCGTGGGCGCGCTCGATGTCTCCGGCGTTGCGAATGAGCAGCATGTCGTCACGCAGTGCGTCGATGATCGCCTGGGCGTTGGCGATCTTGCGAACGGAGCGCTCGAACGCCGTCGCCAGCCGATCCGGCCCGGCGTAGGTGCCACAGGCGACCGTCACGCCGGAGCGCCGCCACATGTCGAGGTACTGTGCGCGGCCTTCCTCGGTCTGCTGAATATCGCGAACCAGCGCCGCCTCCAGGATCGGGCCGGCCTCACCGCGTGTTCGGCCTTGTCGCACGCAGGCATCCAGCGCCTCGCGCATACCCTCGGTGTAGACGATCCCCGAGGTGATCGGTGGTTGCTGGGTATCGATCACCAGCGCTTCGGTGTGCAGCTGGCGCGCCTCATCGGGTGTCAGCGTTGGTGTGCGTCCTGCCGGCATACGTCTCTTCCCCTCATTTGGAACTGGTGGCCAATGGAGAGGATTGTAGAGCCGATCTCACCGAGGTCGTCAGGAAGTCGACAATTTGATGAGCGCGACAATCAGGGTTCTGCGAAACTCCCTGACGAAGTACTGCCCACCATAGACTCCATGGCGGGCAGTACGATCAGTATGCCTCGATGCCTCAGTTCGAAACTTTGACCACGACGATCCTGGTATCGCCGATGGCGATGCCGTCCGCGCCTTCTGAGGCCCTACAGAAGAGCGAGATCGTATCGCCTGCTGCAACTGTGGAAGTGCCGATCAGCGAGAACGGGGTTTGTATCCCGGCGTCGTCGTTGAGCTTCAAGCTCGATAACGTCATGTTGTCACCGGCAGCCGTGCAACGGACGTCGCGGAAGTCATCGACATTCATTTCTGACTTGATCGTCCCGGTGGTGATCACAAGGTAGGTCCCTGCCGACGGCACGGAGATCGACGCATACGGACGAAGCGTCCCATCGTCTGGAATCCCGTGATCCTCCGAGACCGTGCTCGACAGCGTTGTCAGAGACAAGAGCCCGGCATCCGCCTGGCAGGTCCAGGCACTGCCGTTCCACTTGGCAACTTGCCCACTGTTGCATCCCTGCGGCATCCGGTAGGTCGGTTCGACGCTGAAGGTGGTACCGGACAGGTCGAGTCCCGTTCCAGCCTGGTAGGTGCTGTTCGCGTCATTGACGCATTTCCATACGCTGCCAGTCCATGCCGGCAACTGCCCGGCTGCGCAAGTCTGCGGAAGTTGGTAGCTCGGCGAAACTGACAGATTGATGTCGCCACTGTCGCCACCACCTGCCAGACCGGTGCCGGCCGTCACGCTGGTAATGTTGTCGATGCACTTCCAGGCACTGCCGGTCCAGGCCGGGAGTTGTCCCGCCCCGCAGGCTTGTGGCAACTGATAGCTCGACGCAATCGACAGCCCGACATCGCCGCTGTCGCCGCCGCCCGTCAGACCGGTGCCGGCCGTCAGGCTGGTGAGGTCACCGCCACTCAGGTGGATGATCGTCAAGCCATACGTACATGGGCCTAGCGGTCTGTCACCTCTGGCGATGTGGGTGACCGTCCCAGTCCGTTCATTCAGGCAGCCGGTGTACGTCGGTTCGGACGACGGATACATGGCGAACGCCGCCCCGCCTCCAACGAGTAGCAGCGCCAGCACAAGCACCGCGATCGATGCCAGGCGAGCACGTTTCGAAGTGACACTCCGCGCACAAAATGCCGCAATCCAACGCTGGCGCATCGGTACCCCCTTCGATGGTTAGAACGATACGTGTATGATCTGGGTCTCGATGCATACATCGTAGCGCGATGTTATAGATCTGCCTACTGGATGCGCATAATCTGACTAGATCTTCACGCATTTGCGTCAATCAGCAGGCACCGGGAAGGCTTCGCGCGGATCGGGGGTGATCGTGCTGGAGCTACGCGAGCGTATTCACGGTCGGGGGAAATCCATGCGCTCCTGCGTCAGGCTGTCTCTTGATTACTGGCGATGAGTGCCGCAGTGAGGATCGCTGCGCGGCGGCCAACCTCGGTCTCCTGCTCGCCGATCGAGGGCCAGCCGCGTTCGGTTGCGCCCGGTGTTGAGCGGACCAGTTCGTTGTTGGAAATGTCTTTGATCGGCAGAAACGGGATGCCGAAGATCGCCGCCACCTGCGCGATCGCGGCGGCCTCCATCTCCTCACAGAGCGAGCCGTGGCGGTTGTGGTGGCCACGAATCGTTGCGGCGTGCTGCGTCCAGATGTCGGCCGAGGCAACCGGGCCGGTGAGGACACGCGGCGCATCCTGATAGCCGGGCCACGGTGGGATCGACAGATCGCGGGCGCATGCTTCGGCTCGCGCGACCAGCTCCGGCGCAGACGGGATCGTCTCCGAACGTGTGCGCGTTCCCTCGACAGCATAGTCAAAGCCCATGTATTCGTTGCTGCCATCCGGGCGGACGATCTGGGCCGAGAAGTGAACGACGCGGTCGCCGATGATGATGTCGCCGGGGCCGAGGTCGTCGCGATGCGCCCCGGAACAGCCATAGTTCAGGATGATGTCAGGCGGTTCGAGAGCACACAGGGCTGAGGCGCAGGCAGCCGCGTTGATCATGCCGATGCCGGAGATGATGACATCAACGCCCGTATCGGCCAGTTCGCCACGCGTCCGCCGCCACCGTGCCAGCGGCAACTCCTCCGGCTGGCTCAGCTGTGCGCGGAGATGCACCGCTTCCGACTCCATCGCGCAGATGACTGCGACCCGCTGCCGTTCGCTCACAGGACAGCGAGCCCAACCGTCGCGGCGAACAGGAGAAGCAGTGCGACACAGACAGCGACGAAGAGCCGGTCTCGCTGCCGCACGAACGTCAGCAGAGCTGCAACAACGTAGGCCAGCGGCGTCAGCAGCAACCCAAGCAGACCGAGATCGACCATGGCACTGCCATTGAGTCGGATCGCCTGCCCCACCACCGACTCCATCCGCAGCGTTGTGTCGAGGATGTCCTGTCCACGCACGAGTGCAACGATCAAACCGGCGACGATGACCACGATGCTGGCCCAGAAGCCGATCGCCAGGATCTTGGCTATACGCTCGTAAAGATTTTCGAGTTCTGGATCGACATCATCGTCGATATCGACGGGCACCGTCTGTTGCGCTTTCATCATTAGTAGACTCCAAACGCATCGAGCAGCATCGAGATGGCCAGCGCGCCAAGAACGAAGATGAAGACGGTCGTGAGCTGCGATGAGCGAATACGCCGGACAACCGCCGCGCCGATGCGCGCACCACTGATGATGCCCAGCACAGCCGGGACGGTGATCGTCGGATCGACCAGGTCGTGCTGGTAGTAGACCAGCGCCGATGCTGAGGCCGTCATGCCGAACATGAACGCGCTGGTGCTCGTCGCCGCCTTCATCGGCAGACCCATGACGATCGTGTACAGCGGGACGGTGATTGGACCACCGCCGATGCCGAACATGCCCGACGCGATGCCAGCTAGTCCTGCACCCGGCAAACCGATCCCCAGCTTGCGAGGTATGTAGCGCACGATCGAGCCGGTCGCCGGATCATGATAGCGACCACCGAGCCGATGTGGATCTTCGGTCTCTACTGGCTCAACAGTTGTCGAGCGGGTCGGGCCGCGACGCGAGCGCCGGAACATCACCGACGAGACGTAAAGCAAGAGAACACCGAAGGCACCTTTGAGGACTGCCTCGGGCAAATTGATAGCGAGGAGCCCGCCGGCGATCGCTCCCGCCACCATCGCCACGAGCATGACGAACGCCAGCCGGACATTCGTGAACCGTGCCTTCAGATACACCGCCGAGCCGGATGCGGAGTTCGACACAACCGCGATTGCACTAGCGGCAATCACCGGTTTCAACGGCAGACCGAAGATCAGCGACAGAATAGGGACGAGGAAGACGCCGCCACCGAGCCCGAGCATCGAGCCCAGCACGCCAGCGCCGAGTGCGACGGCTGCGATAAGTATCGCTTCGACCAGTTGGAGCCACCTCTCAGCCTAACCGGGCGCGGGTATACCAGTGCCGGCATCTCCGGAGAAGGTGTCGGATCAATTGGCTATCGTAGCGTCCGGGACCACCCCTACACGCGCCGCGCTCCTGCCAATCCCCGCTGGACAGGGGCGACGCACCCGTCGGCTATGTTGCACTGTCCGGAGTGGATTGGCAACTTCTAGCGGCTGATCTCAGCGGTCAGCGTTATCTCGCTGCTCGTCTGCTTGCGCAAACCGCACGAGCATCGCTCGCGCAGTCGTGATCGCCAGCAGATCGTCGCGCTGCTGGCTCACGGTGGCGAACGCCTGCGCCAACGCCTGCTCGACAGATTCTGCCGGAGCCGTAGTTGTCTGCGTCGGCACATCCGGCTCGGCGCTTGCACCACCAACCGGCGCAACGATGAGGTAGAGGAAGACGAGCATGACGATCGTCAGCACCAGCTCGACACTGATTGTCAGTGCATAGAGAAGGAAGAACGCGTTCATCGCTCGGCATGCTCCTCGACCAGCGCCGCGGCGTAGCGGTCCAGCGCGACGATCGCCCGCTCGCTCGCCGGACCGGGCCGTCCAGCAGCCACCTCAGCCATCGCCCCGCGCAACGAGAGCAGCGTCGGATCCAGCAGCGCCTCACGCCGCGCCCGCGCCCGCGCCGTCCGCAGCCCGCGCCCCGCCTCGTTGCTCCCCTCGCCCGGTCGACGCAACGCCGAACCCTCCAGAATGTGCTTCAACAACCAGGTCGTCATCCCGATGCGCACCAATTCCAGAAACAGCACAATGCAGAGGATGCCGACCCAGAATGTTGGTGTGAGCATGGTGAGCGTGTCCCTTCCGCTCCCGGAACGCGGGTACCCTGCT
>JAMLIA010000110.1 GCA_023954495.1 Thermomicrobiales bacterium
AACCTCGCCGTCCGACTGGGCGAGCTGCCACTGCGCTTCGAGCAGCACGAGGCGCTGATCAATGAAGTGCGCGGCTCGATCGTTCATATCGATCCGGCGCTGGAGGAATTGCGCGCCAGCGATGGGCGACTGGGCGAAGAGATCAACCGCTTCGCCGGGCAGGCCGATGAGCGCGATGATCTGAATGCCCAACGCATCGACGACGTGCGCCGACAGGTCGAGACGCAGGTGCGCGATCTGCGCGAGACGTCCGATCAGCGCGTCGAACGCCTCGGGCAGCGTCTCGAATCGTTAGGCGATGTCGATCGTGAGCTTGCCTATCGCATCAGTGTGCTGGAGTTGCGCATTGAGGAGACCCGCGAGCTCTCCACCCGGTTACGCCGCGAGGTCTGGCATTTGCACGAGCTACGTTCGCGCATGCGACTGGAGCAGGCGCAGGCAGAGATGCAGGCAGTGGCGGACGCACGGCGCGCCGTCGAGCAGGATGCGGCCGGAGAGCCGCCAGAGCGACAGGGGAACGGCGTATGAGTCTGTGCCGACGCATTATTCCCTGCCTCGATGTGACAGGCGGGCGCGTGGTCAAGGGCGTGCAGTTCGTCGAGTTGCGCGATGCAGGCGATCCGGTTGAGATGGCGGCAGCCTACGACGCCGCCGGGGCCGACGAGATCACATTCCTCGATATCACCGCGACCAGCGACAATCGCGAGACGATGGTCGACGTTGTTCGCGCGACGGCGCAGCGGGTGCATATCCCGCTGACGGTCGGCGGCGGGATCCGCACGACCGACGACATGTATCGCATGCTGCGGGCGGGTGCTGACAAGGTCAGCGTGAACTCGGCCGCGATTGCCCGACCGGAGCTGATCGCCGAGGGAGCGCACCGCTTCGGCAACCAGTGCATCGTGCTGGCGATCGACGCCAAGCGCCGCGACGATGGCGGTTGGGAGGTCGTCAGCCACGGCGGACGCCGCCCGACCGGGCTGGATGCGGTCGAGTGGGCACGCCGCGGTGTTGAGGCCGGGGCCGGCGAGATCCTGCTGACCAGCATGGACCGTGACGGCACCCAGCAGGGCTACGACCTGGAGCTGACTCGCGCCGTCTCCGATGCCGTCCCGGTACCCGTCATCGCCTCCGGCGGCGTCGGCACGCTTGAGCACCTCTACGACGGGCTGACGGCTGGTGGTGCATGGGCTGTCCTGGCCGCATCTATCTTCCACTACGGCACGTACTCAATTGCCGAGGCGAAGGACTATCTGGCATCGCGGGGTGTGGTAGTCCGGCAGCCATTTGCCGGTTCGGCCTGACGGCGGCGCGCGATGCATCGACCGCCGAGTCGCCAGCAGCTGCTGATGCGGCAGCTGCGCGATCCGATCGTATTGCGCAGATGGGCACCGCGCGCGTTACTGACTCTGGCAGTTGCGGTCGTGACCGGCGCAATCATCGGTGGCGGCGTGGGGCGCTTGCTATCCGTCGTCGGTTGGGTACTCCTCATCCCGATCAGCGTCGCATTCGGCTACGGCGAAGCATTCTTCATTGCGCACGGACGTGGAGTTCGGCGCGCAACTCTGGTGCTGATTTGTTCCGCAATTGCGTCATTGATCTTCTGTGTCATCCTGTCAACTGGTGGAATTGCTGATTTGAGCACGGGAACACAGGCTGGAAAGGTGATTGTGACGCTTGTGTTATTCCTCGGAACAGGGTTGATGATCGCGAGCATGTCAGGACTCGGTTTTGGCTTGGGGACGGGCTATTTGGCCCGAAAAATCAATGAGCGTAGCAGTGATGAATGGCCATGATCAGGTGCGTAAGAGTGTACGTACATAGTTTGTGAATTGGTTGACATGACTCGAAATCTTGTGCTAAGGTGCCATCGTCCTGAGACGACGATGTCTCGGGTTTGTTTGGAGAACCAGCAGACCCATCGCTGAGCGTGTGTAACGCGCAGATGAGAAATCTGATCCGGAACAGTTGTGGGGCAACGAAGTCGGGTCAGGCGCTAATCGTCAGGTTCTGGTGTTACTGCTATCGATGGCAGGGCTCGCACAAGGGGAGTGCGAAGCTAAAGACGCCAAACCGCCAACACCCAGGACAGCCTTCGGGAGGGGCTGAGCAGTCTTCATACGGTTCCAGGCTGAAGCCGGGTGACCGTGACTGCTCCACGAGAATCCAGACATTCATCACTGCCAGACTGTGGTCGTGAATGTTGCGCGCAGAATGCGTGGAGGGTTCTCTGGATAGGGTGTCGTAGGAGGGAACTCGTTTGCGACGCATGAGACGCAGTCGGTCGCTGATGGCGATTGCCGTGGCGGCCACGATGACTCTGGCGCTCGTTATTCCAGTAGCCGCAGATCTCAATCTCGTTCCTGGTGACTATGCACAGGTCGCGTACACCAACGGTGACGGCGTGAATGTGCGTACGGCAGCCGGGTATTCCGGAGCGATCGTCGCGACCCTCGGCGAGGGGGTTGAGGTTTCGATCGTTGACGGTCCGGTCTGGGCTGATGACGGCTCGGGCTGGTACTACATTTCCGCTGACACCTGGGATGGCTGGATTGAAGGCTGGGTCATCTCTGACTATGTTTCCGGCGATCCAGCAGCCGTTCGATACGAGTCCGTCGCCAGCGCTGAAGTCGCCACCTGGGCGACCGTGGTTGGCACTGATGGTTACGGCCTGCGCCTGCGAGATGGCGCGACGACCGCAGCCGGCGTGATCACCGTCATG
This sequence comes from Thermomicrobiales bacterium, assembly GCA_023954495.1. NCBI lineage: Bacteria > Pseudomonadati > Thermomicrobiota > Thermomicrobia > Thermomicrobiales > Thermomicrobiales bacterium. Next base: position 2,723 of record JAMLIA010000110.1, read on the forward strand.
GGTGAGGGCGAATCGGTCGGCGTTGTCGAGTCGTGGATCACCGGCAGCGACGGCGGCAGCTGGGCGAGCGTTCAGTACGGCGGCATGGCCGGTTACGCATCGATGGACTACCTCTCAATCGGTGGCGGTTCGAGCGATACCGTGTCAGTTGCCAGTGAGCCAGTTACCAGCGGCCTGAGCATCGGCGACCGGGCGGCAGTGTCCGGCACCGGCGGTGGTGGCCTGAATGTCCGCGCCGAAGCCTATTACGGCGCAAGCGTGCTGACGGTTGTCCCTGAGGGCGATGTCGTCGTTATCATCGACGGCCCGGCCTGGGATGGCGAAGGCAACGGCTGGTATCAGGTTGATTACTCCAGCACCGTTGGCTGGGTGCATGGCGGCTACCTGTCCTGGACTGACGCTGCACCATCGAACGCCCCGGTTCTTGAAGCTGTCGAGACGCCTGAGCCTGTTGCAGAAGAGCCGGTTGCTGATGCGCCGGTCGCGGCAGTCAGCGGCGTTGGTGACGCCATCGTGTCCGAAGCGCTCAACTACGTCGGTCTGCCCTACGTCTGGGGCGGCACGACTCCGTCAGGCTTCGACTGCTCTGGCTTCACGTACTACATCATCAATCGCGTCGTCGGGAACGGCTTCTCCCGTTCGCTCGAAGTTCAGGCCGTGAGCGGCAGCTATGTCGATCCGGACAACCTGCAGGCTGGTGACCTGATCTTCCAGCAGAACACCTACAAGTGGGGCCTGTCGCACGTCGGCATCTACATCGGTGGTGGCCAGATGGTGAACGCGCAGAGCGAGCGCGTCGGTGTCGCCATCGCCAACATCTGGGATAGCTACTGGGGTCCACGCTACTACACCGCTCGCCGCATCGGCTAGCATCCGGATCCATACAGTCTGATCAACGAGGCCCGGCTACACCAGCCGGGCCTCGTCGTTATTCTGGCAGGCGATCGGCGACGCCAGCACGTCGACCAGTCCGGTCCGACAGCCAACCCCGAAATCTGTCATTTCGAACCGCAGTGAGAAATCTCCCATGCGTTCGGGTCTGTCCAACGTGGGGAGATCGCTTACCTGTGCCGTGTCCGCACATCTGGCCGCCACCCGGGACTCAGGAATGCAGCAGCTGCCACTGCCCTTCGGAGACAATCTCAACGTTGCCATCGACGACCTTGAACGCGGTGTCGTCGTCGACGGCGTAGGCGGGGCCGGGGATGTTGGCAGCCCATTGCTCCGCGCGCTCCATCGTGTTCCACGGCAGATCCGGGTGATTCAGGTGCGGGAAGATCGAGAAGTCTACGATGCCGAGCGTTTCGTCGCTGCCGCTCGGCGGGTTCCACTGCATGAACTCTCTGCCGATTCGCGGCGTCATGACCATGCTACCGGCGCTGAGGCCCACCCAGGTGGCGGACAGTGACGGCAGGAGAGCTGCCAGGCCGGACTGCTGCATCCAGTAGCTCAGGAACAGCGCGTCCCCACCATCCACCAGGAGCACGTCCGCGTTCTGGACCCAGGGGTGCCAGAGCGCCTCGCCGAGGCTGGGCAATGCGGTGAGCTCCAGCACGCCAACCGATTTCCAACCAAGATCGGTCATCTTCGTTTGCCCGCGCCCGCTGATGAATCGCCACGCCGCCCCCGGCCCAGCCATCGGGTGCCCGTATGTCGCAGTCGGGATGCAGAGCGCGTTGCACTCGGCGATCGGCTTGTCCAGCAACTCGAGGAGTGCGTTGTGGATGCTCGGATTCCTGACCCCGCCGGAGGTGAGAAGCAGTTTCACGGTGTGGTCCTTTGGCTACATCGAGTCGGTGCTCGGGGAGTGTAACCTGTGATGCCCGTCGCACATATGGGCCTGTTGCACAGATCGGAAGCGGGGCAGTCTGAGCCCACTGGAAGCGAGCGCGACAAACGGAGCGCTCACTGCCGATCCCCGGCAGTGAGCGCTCCGTTGGAGTCTGCGTGGTCGTTCGGCGAGCGAGCTACCGCCCCGAGCGTCCGGACCGACCGTTGTCGTTGCCGATGCGCTGCGGACCATCCTCGGTCTCGTACTGCACATCGAAGTTCACGATCTGGTTGCTGAGCAGTTGGACATTCGTGCTGTAGTAGCTGCCGATGCCAATATCGAACGTATAGCAGTCGCCATTGTACTCGTGGCAAACGCCGCTATCTGCGCCCTGATCCGAGATGTAGTTGCCCCGGAGCAGGATGTTGTTCGACGTGTCGATCGCGAAACCGTAGTCCGAATTGCCGAGTACCGTGTTGTTCACCACCTGGAGGTTCTCGGCCTGGTAGAGCAGGAAGGCCGCCCCGTACCAGTACGAAGTCCCCAGCCACTGGTTGCCGTAGACGGTGTTGTTGCTGACCCAGCCGCCAGCACCATAGGCGATCTGAACGGCGTTCGCGGCCAGCGACGCCTGGGTGGCACTGGCACCGACGGTGTTGTTGTACATCATGACGATGACATCACCGTTCACGACGATGCCGGTCTTCTGGTAGTTCTCGACTCGATTGTTGGAGATCTCAACCCGCATCGGGTTGCTGCCGGTGCCGTCGAATGGTGGGTTGCGAACCTCGATCGCATTCCCCTCCTGACAACCGGACGCGCCCTGGTTGATATCCAGAATCGAGCTCTTGGTGATCGACCCACTAGCGCTATCGAAGCGCACGCCGGCGAGGCGGTCGTTGCCTGCGGCGCAGCCGGTCTGCCCAACATCAGCACGCACAACGAGGCGCGTGATGTTCATCGAGCTGCCCTCGTTCTGCACGACAGCACCCCGGAACTTGCCGCCGTCCGGGTTGACGGCAGTGATTGTGTAGCCTCGGCCGTCCAGCGTCGCGCCGTTTGGCACGAAGATTGTTGAGTCAGTCGTGCAGTCGCCCTGCAGCTGGTATGAGCGCGGCGTGCGGACAATCACGCAATCGTCTGCCGCGGCTGCCGGAGCAGCCCCCGCCACAACGACGAGTGTGCTCAGGATAGCCAGCACAGCCGCGAATCGAATAATCCTCATCTCACCCGATCCTTCACCATCTGGAGTCGATCGAACGACTATCGGCCGGGACGTCCGGAGCGTCCAGTGCGATCCTGGTTTCCATTGCCGCGCTGCGGGGTAACGTCGGACTCATAGGAAACGTCGAAACCACTAATCTTGTTGAGCAGGAGATGGACGCCACTGCTGTAGTAGCTGCTGACACCGATATCGAACGTGTAGCAGGTGTCCCCGTATGTGTGGCAGATATTGGCGTCGTTGCCCTGATCGGCAATCGAGTTCCCGCGAAGGATGATGTTCGATGAATCCTGGATCAGGATGCCGACATCGGAGTTTCCGCGGATCGTGTTGTTGGTGATCTGGAGATTCTCAGCGCCATACACGACCATGGCGGTGGCCACCCAGTAGGAGGTGCCAAGCCACTGATTCCCGTAGATCGTGTTATTGCTGACCCAGCCGCCGGCACCGTCGCCAATGTCAACGCTGTTGGACGCGAGGGCGGACTGGTTGTAGCCTGCGCCAATGGTGTTGTTGAACATCGTGAGGATGATATCGCCGCTCACCACGACGCCAGACTTCTGGTAGTTCTCGACGCGGTTGTTGGCGATCTGGACGTAGACCGTACCTGCGCCGTCACTCTCCGGGTTGCGAACCTCGATGCCGTAGCCTTCCTGGCAACCGGACGATGTCTTGTTGATGTTCAGGATCGAGCTTCTGGTGATTGATCCGCCGGCATTGGCGAAGCGGACGCCGGCCAGTCGATCTGCATTCGCACCGCAGCCGGTTGCGTTCAGATCACCGAGCACGGTGATGCGCGTGATGTTCATCGAGCTGCCGTCGTTCTGGAGCACTGCACCGACGAACTTCCCGCCATCCGGGTCGACTGCCGTGATGGTGTGGCCCTGGCCATCCAGCGTCGCGCCATCCGGCACATAGATCGTCGCGGTCGTTGTGCAGTCCGCCGCAAGCTGGATCGAGCGCGGCGTGTCGATGAACACGCAGTCGTTCGTCGGCGGCAACGGCTCGAATGTTACCCAGTCGAAGTCCCAGTCCCGTTCGCCACCAAGCGCCAGGCGGACTTCGACAGTTGACTCTGCGGAGAATGTCTGCTCCACGACGACCGGTGTTGCGATGTTGCGGCTGTCAACTGAGACGCCGGGATAGATGTACTCACCGGCGACGACCGGATGCAGTGTCCCGCTGGTCACCACTTCGCCATCAATGCGGTACTCGAAGTAGGACAGTGAGTTGGTGTCGTTGACAAAGCTCAATGTCACCTCGTCGATACCTTGCGAGACGAGATCAACGTGAGGATAGTTGTTGGCTCTGTTTGCGTCGTTCGTGCTGGGGAAGTCATAGGCCAGTGCCGTCGATGTGGCGAAGACGGTGAAGAGAGCGCTAACGACGGCTGCAACGGCTGCGAGTCGTAAGATCTTCATCGGGGAACCTTCCTGAACTAACTTTCAAGCGGCGGACTGTCGGCGGTGTTCACGGTCCCATCTGCTCTCTCCCTGGTCGATGACCATGCGGCGGCCACGGCGAACCGCTACCGGCGTCTGAACGTCGGATCAATGTGCTGCTTGGACGAGGCAATGATTGCATAACATTGACTGCGATGTCAACCAAACTTGGCCGAATCAGAATTGATAGTGCGCAACGTTGACATCAACATGGTTGTACGCGGCGCACTATTCTCAGGCGGCGCGATTCGGGCTTGCCTGGTCGGCTTTCGGGCGGCACAGGGCTGCAGTACACTGCGCAAGTTCGGAACAAGCGTCGACGCGTGTGACTGCCGCACGCTCAGGGGAGAATCATGGAAATTCAGCTGCTTCGTCATGCAACGCTGGTGGTCGAGTGTGGTGGTCGTCGACTGATGGTTGACCCGATGCTCGGCCCCAAGGATGGAACTGACCCGATCCCCAATACACCGAACCAGGTGCGCAATCCGATGGTGAAACTGCCGTATGACGACGCGACGCTTCGTCAGCTCATCTCGTCGCTGGACGGCGTAATCGTGACTCATTTGCACGGCGATCACTGGGATCGGCGCGCGGTGGAGCTGCTGCCGAAATCACTGCCGCTCCTCTGCCAACCGGGAAACGAAGAGCGCCTGCAGACTGATGGCTTTCAAGATGTCACGCCAATTGCTGACACACTGGACTGGAACGGCATCTCGCTGAACCGCACGGGCGGCCGCCATGGCACCGGCGAGATCGGCGAGCGCATGGGCGCGGTCTCGGGCTTCGTCCTGCGCGCTGACGACGAGCCAGTGCTCTACATCGCCGGTGACACGATCTGGTGCGCGGAGGTGGAGGAAGCGCTCGCGGCCCACTCCCCGGAGGTGATCGTCCTCAACAGTGGTGCGGCGCAGTTCCTCGTTGGCGATCCGATTACGATGACAGCGGCTGATGTCTTCGAAGTCTGCCGCGCTGCACCGGATAGTGCCGTCATCGCGGTACATATGGATTCGATCAACCACTGCCTGCTCACACGACGTGCGCTCAGTAATGCCGCCGAGGAGGCTGGGTTCAGCGACCAGGTGCGCGTTCCCACGAACGGTGAGGTGCTGACGTTCTAGCCCGACTGAGCGTCAGGAGGGAGAGCGCAAGGTGATCGGGAGCATTCGCACGCCAGGTCCACATCAGGGTCAGCAGGTGCTGGTCGCTGGGGCAGCACCTGCCGAAGCGACAGCTGCAGTCATCCTCGTGCATGGCCGCGGCGCTACCGCACGCGGCATGTTCGGGCTGGTGAACGAACTGCCGGCTGAGACCGTGACCTACGCTGCGCCGCAGGCGGCCTCGCAGACCTGGTACCCGTACTCGTTCCTGGAGCCGATCGAACGCAACGAGCCGTGGCTGACCTCGGCGCTGGCCGCAGTTGGCGACGTCGTTGATGCGCTCGCCGATGAAGGCGTGCCGCGCGAGCGTATCGTGCTGCTGGGCTTCTCGCAGGGTGCCTGCCTGTCGGCCGAATTTGTCGCCCGCAATCCGCAGCGCTACGGGGGCCTGATCGTGTTCTCGGGCGGGCTGATCGGTCCGCCGGGGCTGGCTCGCAATGACGTTGGCGATATCGCTGGCACGCCGGTGTTCATCGGCGGCAGCGACATCGACCCGCACATCCCGCTGGAGCGCATGCAGGAGACCGCCGCGATTCTGGAGCAGATCGGCGGGAAGGTGGATCTCCGCGTCTA
>JAMLIA010000111.1 GCA_023954495.1 Thermomicrobiales bacterium
CGGCGCCCCCGCGCCCCCGCCGCGGTGTTATTTTCTTCCCCCCCCGCCCCCCGGGGGGGGTGGGGGGGCTGGGGGGTGCGGCCCGTCGTCCCTCTACTTCACATACTCGTCAAACCAGCCCAGCACGCGCTCCAGCAGGTCGCGCTGGTGGTGGTACTCGCCGATGCCGTGCGGCTCGCGGGGGTAGACGACCATCTTCGTTGGGATGCCGAGCGTCTTGAGCGCGTTGTACATCTCCCAGCCCTGGCTGACCGGCACGCGGTCGTCGTTGCCGCCGTGCAGCACCAGCGTCGGCGTGGTGACCTGGCCGATATAGCGCATCGCCGAGCCGTGCCAGTAGGCGTCCGGATCTTCGGCAAACTCGGCGGTCATCCAGGAGCCGGCCCAGACGATGATGTCGGTCGTGCCCTGCATGCTGACGCGGTTGGTGACGCCGGCACCGACGATGGCAGCCTTGAAGCGGCTTGTCTGCGTGACCGTCCATGCGGTCGTCAGGCCGCCGTAGCTCCAGCCGCCGACGCCGAGGCGCTCCGGGTCGGCGATGCCGCGCTCGATCAGCAGGTCGAGTCCGACCTGCGAGTCGCGATAGTCCCCACCCATCCAGTCGCCGTGGTTCGCGATCTGGTAGTCCGAGCCACGGCCAGTACTGCCGCGCGGGTTGGGCATCAGAACGGCGTAACCGTTGCCGGCCAGGTACTGCCCCCAGTCGTGCCAGTTGGCGTACAAATGGTTGTCCCACGCCCAGGACGGTCCACCGTGGATGTGGAGGATCGTCGGGTAGGCGGTGCCCTCCTGGTAACCGACCGGGTAGATCAGCAGGCCCTCAACTTCCAGACCGTCGTCCGACTTCCAGCGCAGCACCTCGGTCTTGCCCAGTGAGCGCTCGCCCAGCGCTGCGTTGAAGCTGGTGATCTGGCGCGGTGCCGCGCCAACGACGCCGGCCCAGACTTCCTCGGGGTGCGTTGCATCGGTCCAGGTGGCGGCAAAGCGTCCGCCGTCAGCACTGAACCCCATACCCAGCGGCGTGCCGCTGCCGAACGCCCCGCCCGTCGACCAGACGCCACCCTGCTCGGTATGGAAGAGCGGCTCAACGTCGCCGCCCTCGGTCGCGATCGACACGACGCTGGCATTGACGCTCTGCAGGCGCAGCGCCGCCAGATGATCTGACAGTGGCCAGGCGATGCCGAGCGTCGACGCATCCTCGTCGCGCAGGAGCTCGCTCACGCTGGCCGGATTGGCAGCGTCGACGATGAAGATCGCCTCGCCGGCGTCGCGCTTCATGTCGAACGCGGCCAGCACCGCGAGTTGTGAGCCATCAGGCGACCAGGCGATCGAGCCGGGTGCGCGGAATGGCGGATTTTCGCCACCGACCGGCGTCAGTTCGCCACCGCTGGCCGGGACGAGGCCGAGCGTCATGCCGCTGAACGTCACGTCGAAGCCAAGGTGTTCGGCGACGGTGACGGCGATCTGCGAGCCGTCCGGGGACCAGGCGTGCTGCCAGACCTGCCAGTCGCCCTCCAGCAATCGCTGCGGCTCAACTGGCTCAACCGTCGCCGCGCCCAGCGGATCGTCCGGCAGGGCAACGACAGCGAGGCGGGCGAACTTCTCGTCCTCCTGATGGACGTAGGTGTCGTCGCGGTCCTCCTTGCGCTTCTTGTCGTCCTCGGAATCGGGATCGACCGCCAGCACTGCGATGCGGGTGCCATCTGGTGACCAGACTGGCGACGAGATGGCGGCATCCCACTCCGATACGCGCACGGCCTCGCCGCCGTCCGGGCTGATGACATGGAGCGCGCCGATACCGCGCTTCTCGCGGTCGGAGATGAACGCGACCAGCGAGCCGTCCGGCGACCAGCGCGGCTGCGTGTCGTTCGAGTCGCCGCTGGTCAGGCGGCGCAGTCCCGAGCCATCGGTCGCGGCGATCCAGAGATCGGCCTCAGCATGCTCGCCCTTCTTCGCAACCCAGCCCAGGCTGAAGATCAGGCGGTTGCCATCCGGCGACATGACGATATCGCCGGGTGCTCGCTGCGTAATCGCATCTTCAATGGAAACAGGACGCTGGTCGTCGGTCATTGCAATAACTCCTCTGATGGTGCCGCCTCGGCAGCATCGCCGGGCCAGCAGGCAGTATCGACGAAAGCGAGAGATTGCGCGAGGGCTGGCATACTTGCACCCATGCTGACACTCCGGCGAATCCTCAGGCAGCAGGCATTTGTTGCGGCTGCCATCTATCTGGTAATCACCTGCTGGATGCTGTGGCCGCTGCCTCGTTACGCCGGTTCGGCGGTGCAGGATCCGGGCGATCCGCTCATGCAGATCTGGGTGATGCGCTCGATCCAGCACAATCTGGTGCATCAGCCGCTGCACCTGCTCGATGGCACGGCCTTCTATCCGTTCAAGCTGTCGCTCGCCTACTCCGAAGAGGCGATCTCGACCGCGCTGGCCTGGCCGGTCCTATCTCGTCAGTGGCAACGACATCCTCGCCTACAACGTCCTCTTCATCGGCACTTTCTGGTTGATGAGCTTCGCTGTCTTCCTGCTGGGTCGCGAGCTCGGGGCGCTGCCCGGCGCAGCATTCATCGCCGGCATCGCCGCCGGATTCGCCGCCGGACGCTACGGGCACGTCAGCCACCTGAACCTGTCGACTCTTTGCTGGCTGCCGCTGGCGCTCTGGGCGCTGCTCGTCTTCGTCCGCACCAAGCGCAGGCGTTATGTCGTGCTGTTTGGCGTGACGCTGGCGATTCAGCTGCTCGCCTCGCTGCACATGGCGGTGCTGGCGACGGCCGCGCTGGGATTGATCCTGCCGTTCGTGATCTGGCACCAGCGCGAGCGGCTCGTGCGGCAGGACTGGATCGCTGCCGGGCTCGCAATCGTCGTCCCCTACCTGCTGCTGGCCCCGACCCTGTTGCCGCACCTGCGCGTCGGCGAGCTGTACGGCTTCGAGCGCGACCGCGATGATGTCCAGACGCTGGCCGCCGGAATCAGCAACTACCTGTCGGTCTTCCCGACGAACCACATCTGGGGCGGGATCCTCGACACCCGATCTGACGCGTTCTTCCCGGGCGCGATCGCGCTCATCGGTGCGGCGTTGGCCGTGCTCGCCTGGCGGCGCTGGCCAGTGCAATACGCGCTGCTGCTGACGATCGTCGGTGCAATCTTCTCGTTCGGCCTCTGGCTGGAGATCGCGGGACATCGACTGCCGATGCCGTGGGCTCTGGTCTACGATGGCTTCCCGCCGATCCGCGCGATCCGCGGCGTCGCTCGCTTCGGTCTGCTGACGGCTATCGGTGTCCCGCTGCTGGCGGCCTTCGGCTACAGCGCCGCCTGGCGTCGTCTCGGGCCGCGCTTCGGCCAGCGCGCGGCCACGGCCGGGCTGGCGTTCACCGTCGCGCTCAGCCTGCTGACGGCAGTCGAGCTGCGCAGTGGTGTGAATGCCTACCGCGTGCCGCCCGATCCGCCGTTTGTCGCCTGGCTGCAAGACCATCCAGATGGACCGGTGCTGGAGCTGCCGGCCGATGGCCTGATTACGCGCTGGACGACGCTGGAGAACGGTATCTTCCAGCCGATCCGCTCGATGTACCTCTCGACGCACCACTGGCACCCGGTCGTCGCCGGTTACAGCAGCTTCGTCCCCGAGCCACACTACGCGCTGTTGGCGTTGCTCAGCGACAACGAAGGCGACCTGTCGGCGGTCGGTTCGCGTCAGATCGGCGTCGTGCAGGACCTCGGCATTCGCTGGATCGTCATCCATCATCGCGATGACTACGACTGGCAGCAGGCGCTTGTGCTGGCGCAGACGCTGCCGGAGCTCCGGCTCGCCGGCGAGCCGGAGGGCGCGACCGTCTTCGAGGTGCTCCCCGCTGAGCGCCAGCCGCTCACGCTGGACGAGATCCGGATCACGCTGCCGGAGACGTTCGGCGTCGGGCTGCCGTTGCTGGCCACGTTACTGATCGACAACCCGAATCCAAATCCCGCCCTGCTGCGGACGATCCCGCCGCCGGACCTGCACCTGGTCTGGCGCGACGCGGGCGGCGGAGTCGTGCTGCGAGATCAGGCAGAGACGGCGATCCCGCTGGCGGCCAATCCGCTCGAGTCGAGCGTGATCGTGCCGGTCGCCGCGCCCGATCAGGTTGGGCAGTATCAGGTCGAGATGTGGCTGGACGACCACCCGGCAACGCGCATAACGCAGCAGATTGAAATCACCCGCGTTGCTGTCGTTGACGAACCAGCAGCACGACTCGTCCAGATCGACTGGGACGCGGCGTCAGCACGGCCCGGTGCGACGATCATGATCGACGTGACGTGGAAGATCCTGCGGCCACTCGGCGCGGACTTCGCCTCGACCGTGCAGTTGCTCGACGTCGCCGGTGAGCGGCGCGCAGCCTACGACCTGATCCCGGGCGGCTACGATCCACCATCCAGCACCTGGCAGGTGGGCGATAGCGTAACGCTGCACTACCCGCTCGTCATCCCGGCCGACCTGCCATCCGGCGACTATCAGCTGCTCACCGCGATCTACGCCTGGCAGGGGGACTATCCGCGTCTGCCAATTGTTCGGAGTGATGGGACGACTGGCGGTGAGGAAATCGCGTCGCCATTCGTCGTCAAGTGACGCGATCCCGCAGCACCACGTTGGCTGGTATCCTGCGAGTCGATCGACTGGCGATGGGAGGGGGAAACTCATGATTGCCGCACTTGTGCTGTTCAAGAACGACGGCACGCTCAGTCTCGAAGACGCGATTGCGCGCTTCAACACCACTGCGCCGAACTACGAAGGCCGCGCCGGTCTCATCACCAAGACCTACATCTACGGCGAAGATGGCGCAGAGCTGGGCGGCTTCTATCTCTGGGAATCACGCGAGGCCGCCGAATCGCTCTACACCGACGAGTGGAAGGCGAAGGCGACCGCGCTCTACGGCACCGCGCCTGTCTTCCGCTACTTCGACGCTCCGGTGCTAGTCAACAACCTGACCGCAGCGAAGGAGGCCCGGTGAGCGACGAGGAACGCTACGCGCGTTTTCACCAGGGCGGGCGCTGGCAGGGCCTGCCGGTGCAGGTCCGTGATGATGCTGCGCCGCACTTCGAGCCGGTCACGGCCCACGTCTTCCAGCGCGACGATGTAACCGAGAGCACCGCCGAGCCGTTCCCGGCCGACGCGCCAGACATCCTGATGTTTGGCGTGCCCAACAAGGGCATGATGGCCGGTCAGCCAACGAATGTGTTTCTGCTGGGATATGTCGCGGACGGCGGCCCGTTGATGCTCGTCGATACTGGCGACCACGGCAGCGAGGCAGCGTTGCTCGACGCCATCGCCGCCAGTGACATCGAGCTGTCGCGGATCAACCGCATCGTCCTGACACACTGCCACCCCGATCATGTCGGCAACGCGACGATGCTGAAGGCAGCGACCGGTGCGCCGGTCTGGGCGCACCCACTCGAACGCGAGCAGATCGAGCGCTTCCGCAGCGACCTCGTCGTCGATCACTGGATCGAGGATGGTCAGACCATCGACGGCGACGGCTTCTCGGTCGAGACGATCTTCACGCCCGGACACTCGCCCGGCCACGTCTGCCTCGTCGAGCCGCGCAGCCGCGTGCTGATCGCCGGCGACATGATCTCCGGCTTCGGCAGCGTCGGCATCTTCCCGCCAAATGGCAGCATGCGACAGTACATCGACAGCCTCCGTCGCTTGCTGGCAGTCGATGATGCGCAACCGTTCTCGCTCACCTGCCCTGGCCACGGACCGGTCATTCCAGCAACACGGGCGAAGATCGAGGAGTACATCGAGCATCGCCAGACACGCGAGAATGAGGTTTACGAAGCCGTTGCCACAGGCGCAGCGACGATGGACGCGCTGCTACCGATCATCTATCCCGGCATCCTCGATCATCTCTCGTTCGCAGCACGCAGCACGCTGCAGGCGAATCTGGACAAGCTCGTGGAAGATGGTCGTCTGACGCGCGACGGCGAACGATACGCAAATGCGGAGTGAGATGAGCATATGGACAAATCACGAACGGCAGCTCCGGCTGGCGGCGCGACATTCCTGAATGCGGAGCTGGTCACGGACCTGGCAGCTCTCGAAGCGGACATCGCCGTTCTCGGCATTCCCTACGGCGTCCCGTATGGCATGGTGGGCGTCGCTGGCCCCTGCTCAGCCGCCCCGGCAGCGCTGCGGGCGCAGTCGTTGAAGTTCGGCTACGGGATGTTCATCGAGCACTACGACTTCGATCATGACGGGCCGCTGCTGGGTGGACACGACGTCCGGATCGTCGACTGCGGCGACGCGTTGGCCGACCCGCTCGACATCCCCGGCAACTCGGCACGCGCGACGGCGGCGACGAGCGAGATCGTTGCGCGTGGCGCAGTGCCGATCATGCTCGGCGGCGACGACTCGGTTCCGATCCCTTTCTTCCGCGGCTTCGAAGGACACGGGCCGGTCACGCTGATCCAGGTTGACGCGCACCTCGATTTCCGCGACGAGCTGGACGGCGTCCGCGAGGGCTTCTCAAGCCCGATCCGCCGTGCGTCCGAGATGCCGTGGATTGATTCGATCGTCCAGATCGGGCTGCGCGGAGTGGGCAGTGCCCGGCCAGCCGAGGTGCAGGACGCCCGCGACAATGGCAATCTGCTGGTGACGGCCGGCGAAGTGCGCCGCGACGGCGTTGCCGCACTGCTGAGCCGAATCCCGACTGAGCACCCGTACCTGATTACGATTGACCTGGACGGGCTGGATCCATCGGTCGCCCCGGGCCTCTCCGGGCCAGCACCGGGCGGGCTGAGTTACGACGAGCTGGCCGAACTGCTGGCCGGGCTGGTGGCGCAGGGACGCATTGCCGGACTGGACATCGTCGAGTACGCGCCGGAGCTGGATGTCAACGGCCATACCGCGCTCGTGGCGACCCGGCTGATCCTGACGCTGATCGGCGCACTAACGCGCTCGGGGCAGCTCGGCCGAGCGTAAACAGCAGCAGGTCGGCGCTGCCTGGCGGACTCATTTCGGGTGCCGGAGCAACGTGTCGGGGGCCAAACGGGCGTATGCGATACGCCCCTACAAGAGCAGCGCACCGCATCAGATGCCACTATCCGTAGGGCGGGAATGCAACGCGGAGGATGCGGCTATGTAGGGGCGTATTGCATACGCCCGTGATTATCGCCAGCCCGGCCGAACGGCACGCACAAACGTCGTGACATTCTGACCGGTGCGTATGCAATACGCCCCTACATGCGCCACGAATTTCAGTCGGTTACCGACGCCCGTGTTGCGACAGACATCAGGATCAGGACGCGCTTTGCTCCGCCACGGTGTACCAGCGGTCCGGCCCGCTTGACTCGGACGCCGCGTTGAGTACCGACCGACCTCGGCGGAACTCGTCCGTCTCGTGCCAGCGCTCCCAGGCCGCTTTGTCGCGCCAGGTGCCGACAATGACCCGGCGCGTCGGCTCGTCCTCGGGAATCAGTAGATGCAGATCAACCCAGCCATCCTGCTGGCGCGCGTCGGCCGCGCGTTCGCGATAGGCGTTGTCCCAGGCAGCTTCGTGACCGGGCTTCACGGTCGATTCAGAGATCACGGTCATCATCGGGCACGCTCCTCTCGTCCTGGTCACCGCTGCTGCACGGCGAATGCCACGAACTGGAGCGTGCCTGTGCGTGCCTACGCCTCGCGCCGATCAACCACCCGAACTGCCTTCCCGCTGTCGATCCGTCCGACTTCGCCAGGGCCGACGAGGCGGACGCGCATGTTGAGATCGAAGCGGCTCTTGAGCATACGCTCGACCTGACTGCCCAGGATGCGCAGGTCTGCGTCGGTGACGGTTTGGGCGTACTGCGGAGTGATCTCGGCGATGACCTGGATCGTCTCGCGGCCCGACTCGCGGTCGAGGACGATCTGGTAGAACGGCGCGATCTCGTCGAAATCGAGCAGCGTCGCCTCAACTTCTGACGGGTACACGTTGACGCCGTGCAGCACGATCATGTCGTCGACGCGGCCCCGCAGGCGCGCGATCCGGCGGTGCGTCCGTCCGCAACTGCACGGCTCGTCGACGATGGCGGTGATGTCGCCAGTGCGAAAGCGCAGCATCGGCATTGCTTCCTTGGTCAGCGTCGTCAGCACCAGCTCGCCATACTCGCCATCGGCCATCGCGTCGCCAGTCGCGGGATCGATGACCTCGGGCAGGAAGTGGTCTTCCATGATGTGGAAGCCGTCGCGCGCTTCGGCGCACTCACAGCCAATGCCCGGGCCGATGACCTCGCTAAGCCCGTAGATGTCGATGGCGTGGATGCCGAGACGCCCCTCCAGGTCGAGCCGGATCGCCTCCGACCATGGCTCCGCGCCGAACACGCCGATACGCAGCGGCAGCTCGTCGGGCGTCACGCCCTCGCGTTCGAGCGCCTCGGCGACGATCAGCGCGTACGACGGCGTGCAGCACAGGACATCCGCTCCGAGGTCGCGCAGCAACTTGACCTGTCGCAGCGTGTTGCCGCCTGAGATCGGCACGACCGTCGCGCCCAGGCGTTCAGCGCCATAATGCAGCCCCAGACCGCCAGTGAACAGGCCGTAGCCGTAGGCGTTCTGCACGATGTCGCCGGGTCGCGCGCCGGCCAGAGCCAGCGAGCGAGCGCACACCTCGGCCCAGGTCTCAATGTCGCGGCTGGTGTAGGCCGAGATCGTCAGCTGGCCGCGTGTGCCTGACGACGCCTGCACCCGTGCGAGCTGCTGGCGCGGCACAGCCAGCATGCCGAATGGGTAAGTGTCGCGCAGATCGCCGCGGACGGTGAACGGCAGCCGGCTGAGA
>JAMLIA010000112.1 GCA_023954495.1 Thermomicrobiales bacterium
CGACGAACTCGCGCGGTGGCTGCGTCGAATCACGCAATGCCGGGCGAACCGCCACCAGGTAGTATACCCCTCCCCCGAGCCAGACCGCGGCTGCAAACGCATGCGCCAGACGGAGAAAGAGCAGGAATCCCTCACCGGCGCTCATGGCAGCAACGTCACCCGGAAAGCCCCGGGAAACCGGACATCACTCGCTGCCCATAGATCGCCAGCCGGAACATCTGTCCACTAACAAACAACACGCCGATAGCGATCATCGTCACGCCACTGACTGCCGCAACCAGCCCAGCATTCCGCGTGCCCCAGTTGATCACCCCACGAATGCGCCCGACCCCCGCGCCAACCAACAGGAACGGGATACCCAGCCCCAGCGAGTAGACAGTCAGCAGCAGCGTTCCGTAGCGCACCGTATCAGCCGTGCTGGTGTAGACGAGGATCGACGCCAGGATCGGCCCAAAGCACGGCGTCCAGCCAAAGCCAAACGCCATCCCCAGCAGCAGCACCTCACTCGGCGAGAAGCTGCGCGGCTCAAACTGCACGCGACGTTCACGCATCAGGAATGGCACGCGGAATCCCCACAGGATCACGAGTCCCATCACGATCATGAACAACCCGGAGATGCGCGTCAGTGGTTGTCGGTACTGATCGAGCATGTCGCCGAACACCGACGCTGACGCACCGAGCGCAATGAACACCAGCGAGAACCCGAAGACGAAGACGAGGCTCGGCCACAGCGCCCGCACCCTCGGAGGCAACGTCGTGGCGTGCGACCCCGCAGCCGAGCTCGTGATAAGCGACAGATAGCCGGGCAGCAGCGGCGCAACACACGGGGACAGGAATGAAATGAACCCCGCGCCAAATGCCGTCAGCAGCCCGATCGACGACACGCTACTTCCGCGCCTCCGCAACCATGTCCTGCAGTTGCTGCAGGCTGGTCACCGGCCCCGGCAAATGCGCCACCAGGTTGCCCTCAGCATCCACTACAAACGTCTCCGGCACGCCACTCACGCCATAGTCAATGCCGATGCGATCGTCGCTGTCCGGACCCGTCGGGTAGTTCACCTTGTATGTTTGCAGGAATTTCTGCGCGTCGCTGTCGACATCCATCACATTCACGCCAACCATGATGACATCATCGGCCAACGCCCCACGTGCAGTCGTCAGGAGCGGCATCTCATCGCGGCACGGATCGCACCACGACGCCCAGAAGTTGAGCAGCACGATCTTGCCACGCTGGTCAGACAGGCGAAACTGATCGCCGTCAAACGTCGTTATCTCAAAGTCCCGCGCCGGCTTGCCATCTTCCAGCACCAGCGCGCCAGATGCATTCACCCGCCCGCGATCCGCGAGCCGTGCACCTTCCGGGGCAAACAACGCATAGGCAAGGACACCGAGCAGGGCACCGACCATCACGAGCGCAACGATCGGCACGATGACCGTTCGGAAGAGACTCCGCGGTAGGGGCGCTGCCTGCTCCGAACTGTCGACCGCAGGCTCAGGTGACTCAATGGATCCAGGTTGCTCTTGCATTGCCGCTCTCCCGGCATACGTGAACGCGGCGCGCACATTCGTGGGGGAAGAGGGACTCGAACCCTCACACCTTGCGGTACGTGCTCCTAAGGCACGCGCGTCTGCCGATTCCGCCATCCCCCCGGATGTCTCCCCCAGCCCGCATCAGTATAACAACCCACCCCCGCAAATCGTCCCGCCAGACACAGCACCAAATGACACCCGACAGCGAGAGAGCGATGTTACGTCGGACTGTTTCGGGCGGGTGGGAGATTTCTCACTGCGGTTCGAAATGACAGATTGCGAGGATGGCTGTCGGGCCGTGCTCGGCAATACTGACTGCTTACGTGTTGCTTCTGCCAGCATGTCAAGCGGTCCGCATGGCAACTACGCTTTCGGTCCTGTCATTTCGAACCGCAGTGAAGATCTCCCTGCCGATACAGTCCACACCGCAAATTGCCCCAACGCACGGCCCTAACCACACGACTGCCCAAAAACACAAACACGCCGAGACGCGAGCGCTCTTCGCGCCTCGTCCCAGCGTGTTGTTTTATATCCGTGCTACCTGCTGGGCTAGCTGCCGCAGCCGCAGCCCTGCGCGGTCTCAGCGTTCATGCCCGTGTCGAACGAGTGGCCGCAAGCGCACGACGCGACAGCGTTCGGGTTGCGAACGGTGAAGCCGCCACCCATCAGGCTGTTGACGAAGTCAATCTCAGCCCCGCCGACATACATCGCCGAAAACTCATCGATCACGAGCTTGACGCCCTTGGACTCGATGACGGTGTCGCCCTCGTCAGCCATCTCTTCGATGGACATGCCATATTGCAGACCTGAGCAACCACCCGGAGCTACGAACACACGCAGCGCATGATCCGGCGTGCCCTGCTCAGAAAGGAAGTCACGGAGCTGGTCGACAGCCTCGTCCGTAATCGTAAGCATCGACATAGTGCATCCTCCTATGGAACCAGCGCCCCCCTGGCGCTATGAATCTACCTGAGTATATACCCATTCCGAAACCGAGAGGATTATAAACCAGCTTCTGAATTTGCAACATCCAGTATTTGGCGCAATTGCGTTAGCTGACTCCGGAGCGCCGCTGACTCCCTCTGATACTCAAGGACCAGCGCCCGAGGTCGAGCCGCTGCCAGCACCATCTGCAATAGCCGTACATCCTCATCAGTCAGCTCAGCGTGAGCATCGTCCAGCAAGCCCGCATGCTCGCCATGCTCCAGCGGTCGTGGGCTGCTGACATGCACCTCGCCGACGCGATCCAGCGGCAACTCCGCCAGCAACTGTTCAGGTGCAATGCCGAGCCAGCTCGCCGACACACGCAGATGCCCGATATCGAGCAGCATGCCGCAACCGCTCGCATCCAGCACCTGCCGGATGAAGTCCGACTCGCAGACGAACTCGTACGCTCCTTCCGGGCAGTAGTCGAGATTCTCCAGCAGCAACGGCACCTGCACCATCTCGTGCGCCGCCGTTGCGGTCGTCGCGATTCGTTCCAGCAACTCGTCGCGCGGCAGCACCTGCGACACCGGCAGCATGTGCTCCTCGAACCGGACGCGCTCGCAGGAGAACCCGAGATGCAAGCTGAACCACGGGCTCTGCGCCGCGCGGATCGCCACGTTCGCCCGCGCAGCCCAATCGCCATCAACATAGCCGGTGTCCGCCAGGCTCACGTCCATGTCAAGGTTGTGCAGCAAAAGCGGGGCCGGTCGCGCCGCTAACGCCGCGTCCAGCCCCCAGCCAGGCACCTCTACGATGTCAACCAGTGAATCGAGATCGTCCAGCGCCGCCAATGCCGGAGACCAGGTTGCCCCCAGCATCGTCCGCGCGCTGGGTGTCACGCCGCCACCGATGACAGGCAGCGTCGAATCGCGTCGCCAAACTCAACCGTCGACAGCGCTGATCCGCCTTGCGCGACATCAGCCGTCCGCACGCCGGAGTCGAGCGTCTGCGCGACTGCCGCTTCGATCGCGTCCGCCTGCGCATCCAGCCCGAAGGACACTCGCAGCATCATCGCCGCCGACAGGATCGCTCCGGTTGGATTGGCGATGCCCTTGCCGGCGATGTCCGGCGCCGATCCGTGAATCGGCTCATACACACCGAAGGTCCCGTCCGCACCGATGCTCGCCGACGGCAGCATCCCCAGCGAACCAGCCAGCACCGACGCCTCGTCACTCAGGATGTCGCCGAACGTGTTCTCCATGATGAGCACATCGAACGACGCCGGATTGGCAATCAGACGCATCGCGCAGGAATCGACCAGTTGATGCTCGGTGGTCACATCGGGAAAGTCGGCAGCGACCTCATCAACGATCGTCCGCCAGAGCTGGGAGGTCGCCAGCACGTTCGACTTGTCGACGCTTGTGACTTTGCGCCGCCGTCCGGACGCCAGGCGGTAGCCCAGCTCGGCGATACGGCGAATCTCGGCCTCGCTATATGCCATCGTATCGACCGCCTGTCGGCCCTCGTCGGTCGTCCACTGCTCGGACGGCTTGCCGAAGTACAGGCCGCCGGTCAGCTCCCGCACGATCAGCAGATCGACGCCCCGCACGACATCCGGCTTCACCGGCGTCGTGTCGGCCAGCGCATCGAACACCTTCACTGGCCGCAGGTTCGCGAACAGCCCCAGGCTGTAGCGCAACTTCAGCAGGCCAGACTCTGGCCGCAGATCGCGCGGCTGCTTGTCCCAGGCCGGTCCGCCAACCGCACCGAGCAGCGCACCGCCGCAGGCACGCGTCGTCTCGA
This sequence comes from Thermomicrobiales bacterium, assembly GCA_023954495.1. Classification (NCBI taxonomy): domain Bacteria; kingdom Pseudomonadati; phylum Thermomicrobiota; class Thermomicrobia; order Thermomicrobiales; species Thermomicrobiales bacterium. The sequence goes on from JAMLIA010000112.1 coordinate 4,261, forward strand.
TGTCCTCGTCGCGGACTGGCACTCCATAGGCGTCGATCGCCGAGCCGCCGATCTTGGCCGTCTCGAACGCGAACGAGACGCCGGTCGCCTCCCCGACCGCCTCGATTGTCTTCTGCGCCTCGGCAATCACCTCCGGCCCGACGCCATCGCCGGGCAGCAGCATGACCCGCTTCGTCTCCGTATCCGTCACGAAGTCGCCCCCGACTCCGCCTCACGCTGCCGCACTCGCTCGGTGACCGCCTCAATCAGTCCACCGGCGTTGACGATCTCCTGCACATACGGCGCGTGCGGCTTGGCGGTGTAGGTCTGGCCCGTGCGCGTGTTGACCACGAATCCTTCGGTCGTGTCAACCTCCAGGATGTCGCCTGTCTCTGCATCCGCCACCGCCTCGGGACACTCCACCAGCGGCAAACCGATATTGATCGAGTTGCGGTAGAAGATCCGCGCATAGCTCTCGGCCATCACCAGCGACACGCCCGCGCCACGAATGGCGAGCGGCGCGTGCTCGCGCGATGAACCGCAGCCAAAGTTCTTTCCGCCGACAATGATGTCGCCTTCCTGAACCTTCTGCGGGAACTCCGGGTCGATGTCCTCCATGACATGCTCGGCCAACTCCTTGGCATCGAACGTCAGCAGGTGGCGCGCCGGGATGATGACATCTGTATCGATGTCGTCGCCGAACTTCCAGACTCGTCCTCGAAACTGCATGGTCCCCCCGTCATCCGATTCACCAATTGCGCCGCGTCACCCACGGTGCGCGCATCATTCAGTCGTCTGGCGAGCTGCATAACTGCGGCCCGTTAGGCGACAGGTGCTTTGCTCTCAACCATCGCCGGCGTGCCGACGTGCCCGAGGATCGCGCTGGCGGCAGCTACCCGCGGGCCGGTCAAAATCACGTCCGACTCGCGATGCCCCATCCGTCCGCGGAAGTTCCGGTTGGTCGTCGAGACACAGCGCTCGCCCTTGGCCAGCACGCCCATGTAGCCACCGAGGCACGGCCCGCAGGTCGACGTGCTGAAGACAGCCCCGGCGTCCATGAAGATCTCGTCGAGCCCTTCCTTGGCCGCCTCTCGCGCGACCTTCTGTGAGCCCGGAATGACGATGCAGCGCACCATCGGATGCACCTGATGGCCACGCATGACCTCGGCCGCCGCCCGCAGGTCCGACAGTCGCCCATTGGTGCAGGAACCGATGACGACCTGATCGATCGGGTCAGTACCCACCGAGTCCGCATCATGCACGTTGGACGGCAGGTGCGGCAACGCCACAACCGGCTTGAGGTTCGTCACGTCGATCTCAACGATGCGAGAGTAGGTCGCGTCCGGATCGGAGGCAAACGGCGTGTAGTTGCCGTCTGTCACCTGGTCCAGGAAGCCCTTGGTGATGTCGTCAAAGGGGAAGATGCCGGTGTCGCCGCCGGCCTCGATCGCCATGTTGCACATCGCGATCCGGTCATCCATCGGCAACGCATCGATCACTGGCCCTGTGAACTCCATGACCGAGTTCAGCGCACCATCAACGCCGATCTTGCCGATCGTGTGCAGGATCAGATCCTTGCCGCCAATGTCCGGCGGCAGCGTGCCGGTGTAGACGAACTTGATCGTGTCCGGCACCCGCACCCAGGTCGTGCCGAGCGCCATCGCCGCTGCAATGTCGGTCGAGCCCATGCCAGTCGAGAAAGCGTTGAACGCGCCATAGGTGCAGGTGTGTGAGTCGGCACCAATGATGATATCGCCGGGTCTCGTCAGACCGTTCTCCGGCAGGACGACGTGCTCGATACCGGCACGACCAATCTCAAAGTACAGCGTGCCCTGCTCGTGCGCGAACTCGCGCATGATCTTCGCCATCCCGGCCGCCTTGATGTCCTTGGCCGGCACGAAGTGATCCGGCACGAAGACGACCTTCTTCGGATCGAAGACCGATTTCAGCCCCGTCTTCTTGAACTCGGCGATCGACAACGGCGCGGTCACGTCGTTCGTCATCACTAGATCAACCGCGACCTCGACAATCTCGCCCGGCGTGACGCTCTCCCGCCCGGCCCCCTTGGCCAGGATCTTCTGGGCCATCGTCAGTCCCATGTCAGACCACTCCCTCTGCCTTCAGCGGCGCATCCACCGCCACCGCTGCCCGATTCAAAGCCGTCAGATACGCTCGCACACTCGACTCGACGATATCCGTCGTGACGGCGTGCCCGCTAAAGATCTGCCCATCGACGCGAATCCTCACCGACACCGAGCCCTGCGCGTCTTCGCCGGGAGTCACGGCGTCGATGTGATACTGCTCCAGCTCGGCATCAATCCCTGCTACCTGATCGATCGCTTGATAGATCGCGTCGATCTGCCCGTTGCCGCGCCCGGTCGCCTCACGCTCGACACCGTTCACGTTGACGATGACCGCCGCTTCGGCACCACCTTCCGACCCCGAGTTCGAGCGCCAACCAAGAAGAACATACGGCTCAACCCCGACGTGCTGGAACGACTCCTCGACGATCGCTACGATGTCCGCATCCGTGACCGTCTTCTTGCGATCGGTCAGCTCAATGAAGCGGAAATACAGCGTCTGCAGACGCTCGGCGTCAAACTCGTAGCCCAGTTCCTTCAGACGCTCGCGGAAACCCGCTCGGCCAGAGTGCTTACCCATCACGAGCTTGCTGCCGGTCCAGCCCACCGAATCCGGCGTCATGATCTCGTAGTTCTCCGGATGCTTGATCACGCCGTCCTGGTGAATGCCGGACTCGTGCGCGAACGCGTTCGCGCCGACAATCGCCTTGTTTGGCTGCACCGGAATGCTCGATGCGCGCGTCACCGTCCGGCTGGTCGGTACGATCTCACGAGTGTTGATCCGCAGATCGTACTCCCCAAAGTAGTCGCGGCGGGTTCGCAGCGCCATCACGACCTCTTCGAGCGCCGTGTTGCCGGCCCGCTCGCCGATGCCGTTGATCGTCACCTCAACCTGGCGCGCCCCGGCCTGAATCGCCGCCAGCGTGTTCGCCGTCGACATGCCCAGGTCGTCGTGGCAATGCACCGAGATTGCCACGTTCTCAATCCCCGGCGTGTTCTCCTTCAGGAACTCGATCAACCGCGTGTATTCCTCAGGCGTCGTGTAGCCAACCGTATCGGGAACGTTGATCGTCGTCGCACCCTCTTCGATCGCCGCGCCGAACAGCTTCGCCAGAAAATCCCAGTCCGCCCGCGTGGCGTCCATCGCCGAGAACTGCACGTCCGAGAGATAGCTCTTGCAGCGCCGTACCGCCGCCCGCGACATCTCCAGCACCTCGTCCGGACTCTTGCGCAACTGGTACTGCATCTGAATCGGCGACGCGTTGACGAACGTGTGGATACGCGGATTCTCTGCCGTCCGCACGCCCTCCCAGGCAGCATCGATGTCGGTCAGATGCACCCGCGCCAGTCCGGCAACCACGACATCCTTCACCTCGCGCCCGATCATCTGGACCGCTTCGAGATCGCCCGGCGACGCCGCCGGATACCCCGCCTCGATGATGTCGACCCCGAGGCGTACGAGTTGCCTGGCGACGTCAATCTTCTCCGGCGTCGTCATCGTCGCGCCCGGAGACTGCTCACCATCACGGAGTGTCGTATCGAAAATCAGAATCCTGTCAGCCACGATAGGTGCCTCTCTCGTATCGAAAACAGTGGTCGTTGTCAGATGGCCCCGCGATGGGGCCTGGTAAGCAGGAGCGAACCTCGCGACCACCGTCGCTGGCTGCTCTGCTCCACCTGCCGATACCCCATCATGCGCTCCACGGCCTTCGACCTGCTCCGATTCCAGAGAAACAAAAAACCCGCCCCTCAATAGGGACGGGCTCAACCCGCGGTACCACCCTGATTGACCGTCACCCTTCTCCCGGAAGTTCGGGAGGTGACAGCCCACTCGGAAAGCTGTAACGGGCTGACCCGGCGCGATCTAACGTTGTTCTGTTCGATCGCGCGGCTCGGGTGCGAGTTCGTGTTGCGTCTCATGCCGGTCTCTCACCAACCACCGGCTCGCTGCTCAGGCGCGCACACTACTACTCACCGTCGTCGCCATCTGTGCAGCGC
>JAMLIA010000113.1 GCA_023954495.1 Thermomicrobiales bacterium
AAGGCGATGATCGTGTGGAACTCGAACCCGCTCGTGATCGTGCCCAACGCCGACCGCGCCCGCGAGGGCATGGCGCGCGACGACCTGTTCACGATCGTCCACGAACAGTTCCTCACCGACACCGCCAAGTACGCCGACATCGTGCTGCCGGCTACCACGCAACTGGAGCAGGTCGATCTGCACAAGGCGTACGGCCACTACTTCATGCAGTACAACCACCGCGCGATCGAGCCACTCGGCGAAGCGCGCTGCAACTGGGATGTCATGCGCACGCTGGCGGCCGGGATGGGCTACGACGAGCCGTGGCTGCGTCAGGAGCCGGAAGAGGTTATCGACGAGATCCTCACCGCAACCCGTGCGATCAACCCGTTGCTCGATGGCATCACGCTGGAGCGACTGCAGAATGAGGGCCCTATTCCCTATGCCAGAGTCGAGCCGGGTTGGGTGCCGTTCGGTGATGGCGTGTTCCCGACTCTGTCCGGCAAGGTCGAGCTGCTCTGCGAGGCACTGGTCGAAAAGGGTGTCGACGCGCTGCCGGATTACGTGCCGCCGTCCGAGTTTGCCGAGCCGCTGCGGTCGGACGAGCTCGTCCTGTTCACCAGCGCCGCCCACCACTTCACGTCCACCAGCATGGGGAACCTGCCTGCGCTCATGCGCAAGGAGGGCGAACCATTCATCGAGATCAACCCGCTCGATGCGGCAGATCGCGGCATCTCCAACGGCGACCGTGTGATCGCCGCAAACAACCGCGGCGAAGTCCAGCTCCGCGCAATCGTGACCGACGACATGCCGCGCGGTATGGCGCTCGCGCCGAAAGGCCAGTGGCCAAAGCACAACGTTGATGGACACAACATCAATTCGCTGACATCCGACGCGCTCGGTGACCTCGGCGGACAAAGCACATTCCACAGCAACCGCGTCACCGTCCGCATCCTTGATCGCATCGGCGATGCGCCGCCAGAACTGGCGCCAGCGTCAATCCCCGCGAAGTAGCCTGTCGCTAAGAACGATTTGCAGCGCGAATATCAGGAGCCGATCTTGCGCCACCAGGCGGGGACGGCCCATTGGTCGTCTTCGCCGTAGGCGTAGCCGTTCCATTCAACGAGCTTGCTGGCACGCAGGAGCTGGGGGATGACCTGGCCGTGGACGACCATTTTGGCCATGTCGGGGTTATTCTCCGGCCAGAGGCGGATGGCTTCTTCGTAGGCTGCGGCAGTCGGGCCATCGAGCTGCAAGGCTTCGATGAATTCGACTGTGGTGAACTCATCGACGTTAATGCGCTCGATGATCGGCGCAATATACGGGGCGAGGAAATCCACCAGATCCTCAACGGGATCGCCCTCTGGCGGCGTCAGGCTCGACACGTCACATCCTCCAAACCGTTGCCGTCTTTGCCATCAAGCATTGTCACATATCAGGCCGGTGCGGTGTTGAAACAGTAGCGGGAGCAGCGAGGATGCCCGACGACGAGAGGCCGGCTGACCAGGTGACCGCGTTGACGATGCACGCGACGCTGACCGAGCAGAGCGATCTGGCGCTGCTGGCAGCGACGCGCGAGGGCGACGATCGCGCCTTTGAGGCGCTGTTCGCCCGCTACTACTCGCAGGTGTACGCCGTCATTTCCCGCATCGTCGGGGACGCGGCGGAGGCTGAGGAACTCGCGCAGGAGACGTTCCTGCGGTTCTACGAGCGTCCGATTCAGGTCACACCCGCTGCGAATGTCCGCGCCTGGCTGTTGCGTGTCGGAACGAACGCGGCGTTCAACGCCGTGCGATCCCGCCGCCGCCGAGCCAACTGGCTGAGCCGCCTGGCCGGGCGTGCTGAGGCGCGTCAGGTCGAGGATGATCCATTGTCGATCGTGGCGGAGCGCGACGAAGCGCACCATGTTCGGCAGGTGCTCGCGCAACTGCCGGAACGCCAACGCGCAGTGCTGGTGCTGCGTTCAGCGGGTCTGTCCTATGCCGAGGTCGCTGATGCCCTCGGGGTCAGACCCGGCTCAGTCGGCACGATTCTAGCCCGTGCGGAACGTGCGTTCCGCGAGAAGGCCGGGGACGACTACTACACGCCGGGAGGTGAAGGATGAGCCGACATACGACCCAAGGGCGCGCGTGCCCATCTGACGGCGAGCTCAGAGCGCACCTCGATAACCAGAGCACGCCGGACGTGCGCGCGCATGTGGCGACGTGCGCGGTGTGCGCGGATCGACTTTCGCAGATGGCATCGGATGCTGCTAACGTCGCGTCGTCGCTCGATGTGCTGGAAGCCTTGCCACAGCGAGTCGAAACACCGGTCGCGTTTCAGCGGATGCAAACGTCACTTTCGACGGCAACGCAGCCGTCGCTACTTCAACGAGGAGGAGACTGGATGAGTTCTCTCTGGAGCCGTCCACAGGGACGGGCAATTGCAGCCATGGCGACTGCCGTCGTGCTGCTGCTGGTGGTGACGCTGTCACCAATGCGCACCGTCGCGAATGATTTCCTGGATCAGTTCCGAGTGCAGAAGTTCGCGGCGATCACGATCCCGATGAATTTCGAGGCACCGGACCAGACCGCCATGTTCCAGATGATGTCGGCGGCGGCGGAAAACCCGGCTGTCCACGATGAGCTGGCGGGGCTCGGCACCTTCGAGTCCACGTTCCAGATTGATGCCGCCCATATGCCGACCGCGCTGACAGAGGCGCAGGCTGCCGATCAGTACGCCGGTCTGCAAGTTCCGCAGAATCTGCCGGATGGTTTCGACAGCGCGCCGCAAGCGTATGTCACCGAGGCCGGCTCGGCGTCCTACGCGCTGAACGTCGACAAGATGCGTGAGCTCATTGACCAGGTCAACCTGCCGATCTATGCGTTCGACTCGGTGACATCGCCGACGTTGACGTTCGCCGTCGATGTTCCGACAGCCGCGATCCTGCGCTATCAGGACGCTGCCGGTCAGAACCTCATTGTTGGCCAGATGGTCAGCCCGCAGCTCGACATTCCGAGCGAGTTCAACATGGACCAGCTCCGCGAGGACATCCTGCGCTTCCCGGGTCTGCCGAGCGATCTGGTGACCCAGCTGCGCGCAGTCGACGACTGGGAATCGACGCTGATCGTGCCGATCCCTGAGGATGCGACCAGCGAGAGCGTCAAGGTTAACGGCAATCCGGGCCTGTTGATCAAGGCTGACGAGGGCAATGGCGTTCTCTGGGAAGACAATGGCACGCTCTACGCAGTCTTCGGTCAGGTGACGGCAGACCAGATCATGTCGACGGCCAAGTCGCTGTCGGGCTCATAGGGCGGTCGTACGTCGAACAGATGCTGACTCGTCAGGTAATCGCCGGATCGGCTGAGGAATCGGCCGGTCCGGCGAATCGTCAGGTTCAGGTGGGATGGTCAAAGCGCAACCTTCGGTCGCCGATACGGCGGCCAGCCGTGATGTCTCGCGGGCGTCGTTTCAGCCCGCAGCACTGGAAACGCAGCATCTCCATAAGCGGTTCGGCCGGGTTGTCGCCGTTGATGACCTGACGATTCGGGTGGCCGCCGGCGAAGTGTTCGGGTTTCTCGGGCCGAATGGCGCGGGGAAAACGACCTCGATCAAGATGCTGATGGGCCTGACCCGTCCGACTTCCGGCACTGCCCGTCTCCTCGATCGACCGCTCGGTGACCGGGAAGCGCGTAAACGCATCGGGTTCCTGCCCGAGATGTTCCACTTCCACGAGTGGCTAACCGGCGCGGAGCTGCTGGACATGCACGCGCGGCTCTACGGCATGAGCGCCACCGAGCGGCGCGCGCGCATTCCGGAGGTGCTGGAGCAGGTCGGCATGTTCAGTCGGCGAGACCAGCGACTCGATTCGTACTCCAAGGGCATGAAGCAACGCATCGGGCTGGCGCAAGCGCTGCTGCCCGATCCGCTGGTCGTGTTCCTCGATGAGCCGACCTCGGCGCTCGACCCGATTGGCCGGATCGACGTGCGCCGGATCATTCAGACGCTGCGCGACGATGGACGCACGGTTTTCCTCAATTCGCATCTGCTTTCGGAAGTCGAATCGGTTTGCGACCGGGTCGCGATTATCAACCGAGGTCGAGTCGCGGCGACTGGCCCGATGCGGGATCTGCTGGGCCGTGAGCTTGTAGTCAATCTGCGCCTGGGTCGCTACGACGACGATGTCCAACGAGCGGTCATGAGCTTCGCGACGATGCACGGCGTCGAGCGCGTCAGGGATGCGTCTGTAGTAGCGGTTGAAGTGGGCGATGAGGAGACGATCGCGCGGCTGGTTGACGCGCTGGTCGCTCTGGGTGTGCCGGTCTACGGCGTGACACCGCACCAGCAGACGTTGGAGGACCTGTTCATTCAGGTCGTTGATGCATCGGACGAGCGAGATCCATCATGAGGACACTGCTGATTGCTCGCCTGACGTTCGACGAAGCATTCCGCCGCAAAGTGATCCTCGCTGTCCTGCTGTTGAGCGTCGTGTTCCTGACGCTGTACCTCTTCGGGTTTCAGGTGCTGCGTGACGACCTGATTCGATTCCGCGAGGAGCGCCTTGGCCGCTCCGACGAGCTGCTGCCGTATGACGCGCAGGCCAGCGCCATGGTGCTGATGGGTCTCTACACGGTCAACTTCCTGGCCGGCGTCATGACCATCTTCGCGGCGGTCGGCACGATCTCGGGCGAGATCGAGTCCGGCGTGCTGCAGGCGATCCTGCCGAAGCCACTCTCGCGCTGGGAGATCGTCGCTGGGAAGTACCTGGGGTTCCTGTCGATGATCGCGATCTATCTCGCCTTGATGGTCGGCAGTGTCGTGGCTATCTCTCGCTATGTCGGTGACTACACACCGCCGAATATCATCCGTGGCTGGCTGCTGATGGTGCTGGTGTCGGCCATTCTGCTGGCGTTGACGATGCTGGGCTCGACGATCTTCTCGACGATGGCGAACGGGATCGTCGCGCTGATGCTGTATGGCATGGCACTGACCGGCGGGCTGGTGGAGCAGGTTGGCACCGCACTGGACAACGACACGATGGTACGCATCGGCGTCATCACCAGCGTCGCTCTGCCCAGTGACTCGATGTGGCGAATGGCATCCGACATTGTCCAGCCGCGCTCAGTCGCCTATGCGCTCGGCCCGACGCCCTTCGGTACCATCTCGCCACCATCGGAATTTGCGATACGCTACGCCGTTGTCTATTGCGTCGCGCTGGTGCTGGCGTCCGCGTTGGTCTTCAAGCGCCGCGACATCTAATTGCGCCGTGTGCTTGAGTCACTGCGTAGAATCAACGATGGTAGCAGCAGTATCCAGGAGGCGATGTTGACAGAGCCAGATGGACTTTCAGCCATTCAGGTCCCGGCGGGGCCGCTGGCGACGAATGCGTGGGTCATCGTCGAGCGTGCCGGGCAGACCGCGTTCATCGTGGACGCACCGCCGGAGTCGATCGACTTGATCGACAGGGCGCTGGCCAGCGTCGATGCCAAGCCGGTCATGCTGATTCTGACGCACACGCACTGGGATCACATCGGCGACGCAGAGGCGGTTCGCGCGCGCTATGACATCCCGCTGGCGGTGCATGCGCTGGAGCGTGGGCGGCTGGAGGATCCGGGGGACACACCGGTGCCGATTGCTCCTGCCCAGGTCGATCGCGAGCTGGCGGACGGTGATGTGCTGCACCTGGGCAACTGGACCTGCACTGTCATCCACACTCCCGGCCACAGCCCCGGTCAGATCTCGCTATATTTCGCCGACAATACGATGCTCTTTGGTGGTGACACGCTCTTCCCGAACGGCTATGGGCGCGTCGATATCCCTGGCGCGAGCGAGGAGCAGACGCTCGCAACCATCCGCCGCTTGCTTGAGCTGCCTGACGAGGTGAGGGTGCTGAACGGGCACGGCGAAGCGACGACGATCCGCCGTGAACGACCATGGATGCGCCACGTCGCCGAGACGGGCGAACTGCTGAGTTAGTGACGGTACGCTGAGATGCACATCACCTTCCTTGGGACCGGCACCAGCAATGGTGTTCCGATGATCGGCTGCCAATGCGCCGTCTGCCGCTCGACCGACCCGCACGACAAACGCATGCGCTCGTCGGTCGTCGTCGGTGTCGACGGGCAGACGATCCTGATCGACACGACACCGGAGTTGCGCCTGCAAGCGCTCGCCAACGGTATCTGCCACATCGACGCCGTCGTTTTCACGCACGCACACGCCGACCACGTCGCCGGTTTCGACGATCTGCGCAGCTTCAACTTCCTCAGTCAGGCACCGTTGCCGGCCTACGCCGACAGGTTTACTGCCGACCTGCTGCGCGAGCGCTTCGCATATGCCTTCGAGAACCCGTTCCCGTTCTATGGCGGCAAGCCGGATCTCGACCTGCATGCTTTCGAAGATGAGTTCGCGATTGGTCCGACAGTCCTGCGACCATTCCCGGTGACGCACGGACGCTGGACGGTAATGGGCTTCCGGATCGGCAAGCTCGTCTACCTGACCGACGCGAAGGTGATCCCAGACTCGTCGCTGGATGTCATGCGTGGCGCGGAGGTCGTCGTTATCAATGGGCTGCGGCAGACCCCGCACCCGGTGCATCTCTCGATCCCCGAGGCGCTGGAGGTGATTGCCGAGATCGGGCCGCAGCGCGCCTATCTGACGCACCTTTCGCACGATGTCCCGCACGCGGCCACGAACGCGCAGCTCCCGGACGGCGTCGAGCTGGCCTATGACGGACTGACCGTGTCGATCGACGATGGCGTTTGATCCAGCCGCGAAGGCGCTGCGGGATCGCTTCTTCGAGAGTCTGTCCGATCTGGAGTGGATGCGACGGCGCGGCGTCTTCGGGCGTCCCGCACTCAGCGTCCCCGGTACGCTCTTCGCGTTCTTCTACGCCGATCGGATTGTCGTCAAGGTCTCGCCGGAATTGCGCCTGAACCTGCTGGAGAGTGACGACGTCTACGAGTGGGTACCCGAAGGCAGCGGCTTGCGCTCCTTTGGTGAATGGATCGCCGTGCCGATCGCGGGTCGCTCAGATAGTCACCTGCGCGACGTCCTGCGCGATGCATACGCCCGCGCGGCGAACATCACCGACTCCTCGATGGACCCGCCGGACGAGCTGTAGTGTGAACCACGAGGGCCGGCAGGGGTTAATCTTGTCGGCCCTCGTTGCTTCTGATTGCGTGCTGCCTAGCTCGGCTTCTCCGGCCAGCGGCCATACCAGTCGAACGGCTGGTTGCTCAGGTTGACCACAACATTCTTGGTCTCGGTGTAGAGCTCCAGCGCGTGGCGCGAAAGCTCGCGGCCAAGGCCGGACTGCTTGTAGCCACCGAATGGCGCTTCCGGCGGGTTCACCGTCGGGTAGTTGATCGAGACGTTGCCGGCGCGAATGGCGGCGGCCATGTTGTGGGCGCGCTTAACATCGTTCGTCCAGATCGTCGCGGCCAGTCCGTAGATCGTGTTGTTGGCCATGGCGACGACTTCCGCATCCTCCTTGAACGGGATCACCGAGAGGACCGGGCCGAAGACCTCTTCCTGCGCGATGGTCATGTCGTTGTGTACTTGCGCGAAGACGGTCGGGGCGACGAAATTGCCGGCAGCCAGCTCGGCGGCGTCGATGCGCGAACCGCCGTGGGCGACGTTTGCGCCCTCGCCCTTGGCCTTGTCGATAAAGGACAGGATGCGATCGCACTGCGCGCGTGACACAACCGGTCCCATCTGGGTGTCCCAGTCGAGTGGGTCGCCGACGCGGATCTGCGCCGTGCGCGATACGAGCTCCGACAGGAACTCGTCGTGGACCGACTCGTGGAGGAAGAGGCGGGTGCGGGCAGTGCAGCGCTGTCCGGCGTTGGTGAAGATCGCGAACAGCGACCCGCGCACGGCCTCGTCGATGTCGGCATCGGCAAAGACGATGTTGGGGCTCTTGCCGCCCAGCTCCAGCGTCACTTTCTTGATCGTGCCCGCTGACTGGCGCAGGATGCCGCGGCCGGTCTCGGTCTCGCCGGTGAAGGCGACCTTGTCGACATCAGGATGCTCGCAGAGCGCCGCGCCAATTTCAGCGCCAGGGCCGGAGAGGACGTTCAGCACACCATCGGGAATGCCGGCTTCGCGGGCGATCTGGCCGAGAATGAGGGCGGTGATCGGAGTGTTGCTGGCTGGCTTGAGGATGATCGTGTTGCCGGTCGCCAGCGCCGGACCGATTTTCCAGGCGGCCATCAGCATCGGGAAGTTCCAGGGGATGATCTGGGCGCAGACGCCGATCGGCTCGCGGACGGTGTAGTCCAGCAGCGGGCCGTTCATCGGGATCGTCT
>JAMLIA010000114.1 GCA_023954495.1 Thermomicrobiales bacterium
GGGTGACCCGGATGGCATCACGACCACCGCGATCATCACCACTCCTGCGAACGCCGCCGCCGAGTCATTGCACGATCGCATGCCGCTGATGGTCCCGCGCGAGCGGTGGGACGAGTGGCTGCTCGGCGACGATCCTGGCGACCTGCTCCACCCGCCGGCAGACGATCTGCTGACCTGGCATCCAGTTGATAGCGCCGTCGGCAATCCGCGCAACGAGAACGAGCACCTGATTGATCCCCTCGATGAGGGTGACGAAGCGTAGGTCAGGCGCGGTCATCGAGCTGGCGCTGATACCAGAGCGCCCGATACGACACCTCGTAGCCAAGCGACGCGTACAGCCTGTGGGCGATCGGGTTGTCGGGCTCAGTCGTGAGCGCTGCGACTTCGATGTCGCGTGCACGTAAAGCGCTGAGGCCGGCCAGTACGGCGGCGCGGCCGAGGCCGAGCCCTCGATAGCGCTCGCTGACCATCACCGGCTCGGTGCGGCCCTCGCGCGGTCGGATCGCCGCCAACTCGGCGTGCGCGATCGAGCAGGTGCAGGCGGCAGCAATCTGGTCGTCGCTATCAACGATGACGAGGTCGAGTAGCGGATCGTAGTCCGGATCCGCACGGAACGCGTGCCACTTTCGCAAGGCAGCCTCGCGACGCCCGAACGCCTCTTCATAGAGTGCCAGCCAGGCATCCAGCTCGTCGGGCATACGCAGTGTGCGTACCCTGAAGCCGTCCGGCAGTGTGGGTTGTGGGGGTGGCGTGTCCAGCGGGCGCGTCATACGCAGCTCCTCCCCGCCGATGGCGTAGCCGTGCGCTTGAACGATCGTCCGGAGCAGGTCATCGTCGGAGCGGCAGAGAATGATGAGTCGATCAATGTCGGCAGCGCGGACCTGCCCCTCGGCCCACGCGATGATCTGGCTTTCACGCGTCCCGCGTGTATTGGGATGCACGAGCATGCCCAGATAGCGACCCTGCCAGAGCAGCGCGAACGCGACGAGCCGTCCGGATTCTTCGATTAGCCTGCTGTGACGCTGGCGGTCAAATGCGGAAATGGTGAGCGTCAGGCGCAATTCTGTCGAGCGCAACTCCATATCCACGTAGCCGGCACGCTCGCAGACGAGAAGCAGGTCGAGCACGCGCGGCAGGTCAGCATCCGAGCAGGTGCGCGTATTCATCGCCGTCATCCTTGCTGTGCGTGAGTAAACGACGTGAGGATAGGTGTCCATGGTGATGCATGAATCGGGCGGCTAACCTGCCGCCCGATTCGTGCTTCTGGCTGCGAGTTGATGTCTACCGCACGTTGCCGCGCGACAGCATCCGCACCATCGGCATGGGCGCTGTCGGGTAGTCGATGAGCGCCGGGCCGTCCTGCGCGAAGGCATCCTTCAGCACATCGCGGAGCTGTTCGGGCGATTCAGCGCGGTAGCCGGCGACGCCGAATGCGTCGGCCAGCTTGACGAAGTCGGGGTTTTCCAGCGTCGAAGCGATCTCGCGTCCGCCATAGCGAGTGCGCTGAATCGCCTTGACGTTGCCGAACGCACCGTCGTTGAAGACGATTGCAACGACTGGGATGTTGAACTGCTTGGCGGTGGCGAGGTCCGGCTGGGTGTACAGGAACCCGCCATCGCCGTTGATCGAGACGACCTTGCGGCCCGGCGCGCCGACCTGCGCGCCCAGCGATGTCGCATAGCCGTAGCCGAGCGTGCCCTGGAATCCGGCACCGACGTAGGTGCGCGGCTGATAGACCGGGAAGCCGAGATCAGCGTAGGCAGCAACCTGCGTAATGTCGCCGACGAAGATGCCGTCGTCCGGCAACTCCTCGCGGATGACATCGCAGATCGACGCTTGCGGCTGGCCCTTCTCGAACAGCTCCTCCTGCACAGCCTCGCGAACCACGGCAATTTCCTCGCTGCGCGATGCGCGTGAGCGATTGTGCTTGCCGACCACGTTCGCCAGCCGCGTCAGGCCATCGATCGCGTCGCCCATGATCGCGACGTCCGGCTGCTGCACCTTGCCGAATTCGGACGCGTCGATGTCGATCCGCACGACCTTCATGCCGGTCGTGCCCCAGTCTGTCATCGGGCGCTCGAAGCGCGTCCCGACCGCCAGGACAGCGTCCGCTCTGTCCCAGATCTTATGTCCACCCAGAACCGACAGCGTGAGCGGGTCGCGATCGGAGACCGCGCCGCGTGCGCTCGGCGTGAGGATCACCGGAGCCTGCAACATCTCTGACAGCTGGCGGAGAGGTTCGCCTGCGTCGATCGCGCCACCGCCGACATAGATAACCGGATACTCCGCTTCGCCGAGGATCTTCGCCGCACGGTCGAGCGCATCGTCGTCGATCTCCGGCAGAGCATCCAGTTTGGCTGCGCCGAGCAGTGTGACGTCGCCAGTGCGGCCCATCATGTCCGGCGTCATCTCGATTTCCACTGGGCGAGGGCGACCAGTCTGAAGCTGGCGGAATGCTTCCTGAACGACAGCCGGTACGTCTTCCGGCCTTTCGATGAAGGTCGCCGACTTCATCAGGTGTTCGATCATGCCGCGCTGATCCGGGATTTCATGGAGCGCACCGATGTTCTTGCCGTACTGATGCTCCCAGATCTGTCCGGCAATCACGAGGACCGGCGCGTTGCACGCCCAGGCAGTGGAGAGTGCACCGGCGGCATTCAGCAGACCGGGCCCGGGGACGACAACGCACACCCCGACCTTGCCCGCCGTCAGGGAGTACCCGTACGCCATGTATGCTGTCGTCTGTTCGTGGCGCGTGTGGATGACGCGGATGTCATCCTGCCGCCCGTGAAAGGCGTCGAAGAGGTTGTCCATCTGGACGCCGGGGAGGCCGAAGACCGTATCGACGCCGTTTTCAATCAACGACGCGACGATCGCCTCGCCACCAGTGAGTTCCACCATTGCTGAGTTCTCCTGCCATGTTGCCAGAGACAATTCTGGATGCGTAGTAATCTGGGCTACTCCGCCGATGATAGGCGGGTCGCGTCAGTCTGACAATGCAAGCGAGAGAACCAGTTGGAAATAGAATCGGTCCCCGGACAGAAGCCCGGGGACCTGGGAGGGATGGGAACCGTGGAGACGGTCAGTGCCCTCGTGAGCTAGCGATGCCAGGCGCGTGCGCTCCAGGAGTCGCATGGGGTCTCCTGAACCGGTGTGACCGGTGCCGGATCGCAGTCTGGAACGGCCGTTGCGCCGCCGCCGCAGTCGCCGCCACCGATGTTGATGCCGAGGTCCAGATCGACCGCGACGAACACGCCAAGGCCGAGATTGATACCGGTCATCAACTGTCGCTCCGGCAGCTCCACCAGAGATTCGGATTCGAGTTCTGCAAAGGTCAGCTCGTTCATCGTCATCGTCGTGAACCTTTCTGCTTCCCGGATCGGGCGATACCCTGTCGCATCGCTCCGTGTTGCAACCCTTAGTGCGCGTACCCCTCGATTGGGGACATTGAATTCAGAACTCTTCGTGCGACCCATCCCGCGCCGGAGACAATTCCGGCTCGTACCATGCGTAGGACCAAACGCGCGACGTTGGCAAGCATCATCGTCATCCCGAAGCCGATCAGCCCGAGCATGCCGAGATGGAAGAGCGAGGTGAGCGCCACCAGTGGCAGATCTGCGCGCAGGGCCAGCAGCAGGATATGAGCCTGCTGTTGGCCGGCCTGTTTCATCATCTCAACCGTTGCGGGCATGGTGCGGAGGAAGGCGATCAGCATCGTCGCCATCAGCGGGATCGTGACGACGATGTAGGTCGCAAAGACGACCGCAACCCAGCGACGAAGACGCGGCAATCGCGGGCCGGGCAAGATCGAGGCCGGAACCAGCGAGCGCACAAACGGGCCGATCTGGGAGACGAGATCCGGGACGCCGGTCAGGTCGGTCAGCGTCCAGTAGCCATCGAGTCGGAGGAACGGGAGACTCTGTCGCACGACCTCGATGTTGATCGCAACTGCCCCGATGAGCAGCAGATCAATGCCGCTGAACTGATAGCCGATGATCAGCCCGAACGTGAAGAGCAAGTGGAAGTAGAACCCACCCAGGTCGGTTCGTACCTTGGCCCAGCGTCCCAGCCGGTAGGAGTCGGTGACGTCGGTGTAGAACACCGGATAGAACAGGTACCAGCCGACACCGATACTGCGTACCTGCCCGCCACCGTAACGTAATGCCGCCGCATGCCCCAGCTCGTGGATCATGCCCCCGACGGCGATGATGCCGAACAGCAGCATCACTTTGTGCGGCTCGACAAGCACCTGCATCAGCCAGTCCTGCCGGACGCCGTGGTCGGCATACAGCCAGAGATGCCCGAGCCCGACCATCACCAGCATTGCCACCATCAGCGGCGGCCAGTAGAGCCAGCGCAGCAGCCGCGCGACCGGATCGATCACCCGCGGGCCGAGCATGCGCAGGCGCATACGAACTGCCAGCGGGTCCTGCCGCGGTAGCAGCTGTGCACTTTGCTCGGTAGTTGTCCCTTCGACCAGTAGACCGGCCGGACCGAGCGTGCGCTCGATCAGCGTCGCGATGTTGCCGCCGCTGACCGGTCGGCCGGTTTGCTCAGCGACGATCGTCGCCAGATCATCCAGGCTCCGTTCGCCGTCTGCGTGCTCGACGACGCGGTACAGCAGCTCGGTGAGCTGGATGAACTGCCCGTCGCGCTCGACGAGCCACTGCCGGTCACGGAAGCCACTGTCGGCGAGCTCCCCGACCAGCCGGACATGCGCGGGTCGGACGGGTCGATGCATCTCTTGCCGACCGGCAAGCTCGGCGCACGCCGCCTGCAAGCGAGCGCGATATCGCTTGCTCGCGCGCTCCAGTGCGCCATCGAAGTCCAGCAGCGGAGCGCCGCCTTGCCAGTGCATCGGAGTCGCTGCGATCACCATACCGGCACATACTCCTTTCGAAAGTCGGCCTTGGCGCGCCCGATCCGCTTCTTGGCAGCTTCCCGAGAGATGCCGAGGTGCACTCCGACTTCCTCACTCGACATGCCGATGACTGTGTGCAGGACTAGCGCTTCACAAGCGGACCCGCTCAGGCGGTTGAGTGCATGAACGACATCCTCCCGCACGACGCAATCTTCAGCGTGGTCAGCGTTGCGGAGCGAAGCGGAAGACACAGCGCCGCGCTCAACGAGATCGTCCATTGAATCAACCCGGCGCTGCCGCCAGGTCGGCATCAGGTTGTTGCGCGCGATGCGGTACAGCCACTGACGGATGGCATCGCCGTCGTGCAGGTGATCGAGGTCGCGCCAGGCGTCGAGGAACGTCTCCTGCACCAGATCGTCGGCGAGATCACTGCTGGAGCACCGCCGCAACAAGTAGCGATGGATCGCAGGGTAGTGCCGCTCGACCAGCAGGTCGAATGCGGCGCGGGAGCCCGTCTGCGCAAGCGCAACCAGCGCCGCATCCGACGCATCCACAGGAACTGTCGCGATCGCGCGATTGAGGCGCGGCGAAATGGCAGCAACCATTAGCGGCCCCCTTTCGCCCGCTGACCGCGTGAGGGTCGCGAGCTTCCGCCGCTCCGTCGTTTCGGCGTGGATTGCGCCGAAATCACAGGTGATGGGCCGGGAGTTTCGCTATGAGCGATCTGTTGATCGAGCTTGGCGAGACGACGTTCCAGATCATCGCGCGCCGCCTTGAGCGTCGCTGTCGAGTCGGATCGGGACTGTTCCAGATCGCAGACTTTCTCCGCAAGGATGTCGCGCTCGTGCTCAAGCATCTCGATCTGGCGCATGAGCACCTGGATACGTTCGTCGCGACCGGCGACTTCGGTTGCCCACGACTGCTCGATGACGCCGTGGATCGATTGCAAGTCGTTGAGATAGCGCGCACCGATCGATTCCATGAGCGCTTCGAGCGCTGCCGTGTCGGTGGTCGCCGGAACTGCCGCCGGCACCGATGGTGTCGTGGGCTTGGTCGCGGTCATGCTGACGACGCTGGTTGCTGCCGCGCGAACAGTCTGCTGAACAAGCCGCTGAGCATGCTCGCTGGCCATCCCCAGGACCGGGCGCAGCTCAAGACGCCGCGACGCGCCACTCAGCGCAATGCCGAGCGCTCCCACCGAGATGACCAGGCTGAGGAATGCCCACCGATCGAGCATCGATGGTGCCGCGATGGCAGCGGCCGGTGCGACGGTATGTACGGGTGTGCTTGCACTTGCCTGTGCGCTATCACCAGTGAGGGCGATAATGCCCACAACGGCAACAAGGCAGAGGGTGCAGAGAAGCTGACGCATGTTCTCGTCCCTTCTCGTGTGTCGCGATGTTTACGGACACACGTAGGCTGCGTTCGTCCAATTGGGAAATGGACGAGTTCAGCCTGGAGGGACTGGAACTGCGAGGGTGATACTTGAAGGAATGCGTTGAATCCATTCGTGACGCAGGGCGCGCCCAAGAATGATTGCGGCGACCAGGAGAACGCCCAGAATGGCGGCAGATCCACCAGAACCCGACGCGGCTGCGCCCGAGGACGTGCCGGACGCGGCGGTCGGTGCGACTGGGATCGTCGTCTGATTCGGCGCGGGCGTAGTGCCCTGCTCACCCGGCAGGCGATCCGCCGTAGCCGCCGAAGATGGGACAATGGGTGCGGTAGTAGTTACCTGTGGAACATACAGATTCGCTGGCTGCTCAACGGTCGGACCCTGCTTCGCTGCGGGCTGTGCCGGGGTGGCGACGCGCGTCTCCGAATCGGCAGCAACGGTCGTGCCATGGGCCGGCAGAACCACGATCGGCTGCTCGTGCGGCAGTACGCTGGATGGCGTCTGCGCTGGAACATCGCTGACCTGTGGAGCGACCGGCGCAGGGCTGATCACTGTCTGATCGCCTGTGACCGGCACGACTGGCGCTGGCGCGATCGGCGTCTCAGCGTTCGCAGGCGGCGGCACCGGTGCGACATCGACCTGGTCGCTTGAACCTGGAGCTGGCGCATCCACAATTGGCGTTTCCGGAACTGTGCGATTCACACCAGGATCAGTGGTCGGCTGTGGATCGACAGGTTCCAGAATGGGATCGACGACATCATCCCCAACGGGGACACCTGTGTCGAGCAGTCCCCCGACTGGCTCCAGCACCGGCTGTAGCGGCGCAAGCGTGTCAGTGACCGGCGCGGTGACGTCAGTGACGACCTCAAGAACCGGGGCAACCTGCTCAAGGACTGGATCGAGCACCTCGTTGACTGGTTGAAGCTTCTCTTCGAGCGGCGCGGTGACGTCGGTGACAACCTCGGTTACCGGTGCGATGACCTGCTCATTGATTGGAGTTAGCACCGGCTCAAGTGGCTTGGTAACTTCGTCAACGACTGGCTCAAGTGGCTTGGTCACTTCTTCAAGCACGGGCGTGAGCGGCTCGGTGGCAGTGCCGACTGTATCAGCCGCCGGCTCGACCAGCTGTACATCGGCATTGAGGATTGACGTGTCAGTTGCAGTGGGATCGACCGTCAGATCAACGACGCCATCGACTGCGACGGAGATGTCGCCGTCGACTGTGATCTCGACACCCGACAGGCGCAAGCCACCATCGGCGCTTGCGGTGGTCGGCTTGTACCATAGCGCAAACGCCATAACGGCAACTATCGCCATTAGCATCTTGAGGTATGTTCGCATACCTGCACGATCCACTCTGTCGGGTGCCAACGTGTCAGATGTGAGAAGCGCTCAATGCCGATCCGAAAAGATCTGCATACCTGGTCAGTGCCCACATCTGTGGTCTTGTCCTCATACAAACGCATTCTGACCAAATCGTCAAGAGGCAATCTGACGGGACTGTAAATTTCACATAGCCGGGCCGTTCAGATTGATAGCCAGTCCCGCCGGCGGCCCGCTCACGCGACAGATTCACTGTGCTCGACTATTGAGTACGTTGTCAGTGTCAAGGTGTCCGATTGGCAGCCTGCCCTGTCTCCTGTCATTTCGAACCGCAGTGAGAGATCTCCCACACATTTGACTGAGCCCGACGTATGGGAGATTTCTCGCGTGCGCGCTCGAAATGACAGGATGCGAGGATGGCTGTCGGACACAACTGCTCGCCATTGTCGGCAATGACGCACTGCTGGGTCGGCAACCTGCCCTGTCTCTTGACATTTCGAACCACGTTGGCGCAGCCATGTGCGATCGTGCGCGCGTATGAGGGTTGGCGGGTCGCGTATCCTGCCTGAC
>JAMLIA010000115.1 GCA_023954495.1 Thermomicrobiales bacterium
TCGGGTATGTCACGTTTCACGAACAGCCCTCCTGACGAGTGGGACTACCTGATGCGTAACTTGGTAGAAGGATCATTGACTTTAGCGCATCTATATAAATAGGTGATTGCTGTTCCGTTGTCAACAACCCTCGATGATCACCGCTATTCCAGTCCCCTCCCTTCGGCTCTACACTGTCCTCGCCTGCGGGTGAATCATCTGCGGGCAGGGGCAGTTCGCGTGAGACCGGCGCGGCTCCGACGGGAGCGACGCCGGGGAGTGAGGATTGAGATGAAGATCGCCATCGGCGAGTTTTCCCATGAGACCAACACGTTCCGCGCCGGTACGACGCCGGTTGAGGCGTTCAGGAACCGTCACTGGCTGAGCGGCAACGAGGTCATCAGCGGCCACCGCGGCGTCCGCGACAGCATCGGCGGGATGCTTGCCGCCGCCGAGCGGCTGGGCATCGAGGTCGTGCCGACCTTCTCGACCACGACTGAGCCATCCGCCACAATCGCGCGCGCCGCCTACGACGAAATCCGCGACCTGCTGATCGACGGCATCCGCGCGGCCGGCGAGGTCGACGCGCTCTGCCTGGCGCTGCACGGCGCTGGCGTCGCCGAGGGCATCGACGATCTGGAGGGCACGCTGCTGGGCGAGATTCGCGAGGTCGTCGGGCCAGACCTGCCGATCCTCGTCACGCTGGACCTGCACGGCAACCAGACGCCGGAGATGGTCGAGCACGCCTCGGTGCTGTTGAACTGCCACCTCTACCCGCACACCGATATGTACGAGCGCGGCATCGAGGCGGTCGAGCTGGCCCAGCAGATCGTCGAGGGTTCGCTCAAGCCGGTCATGCACATGGTCACGCTGCCGATGACGATCCCGCCGTCGACGACGATGCTCGGCACCGCCAAGGCGATCAACGAGCTGTGCTGGGAGTGGGAATCCGGACCCGGCGTCGTCGATGTCTCGTTCGTCCACGGCTTCCCGCACACCGACGTGCCATTGATCAACGTCACCGTCGTCGCGACGACGAACGACGACCCGGCGCTGGCCAAGCGCGCGGCAACGACCGTCGCCCAGGCGATCTGGGATCGGCGCGATGAGTTCCTGGCTCCGCTGCCGGACGCCGAGGAGGCGGTCGCGCAGGCCATCGCCAGCGACAAGCGACCGGTCATCGTTGCCGAAGTGTCGGACAACCCCGGTGGTGGCGCTCCTGGCGATGGCACCCGCCTGCTGCGGGCGCTGCTGGCAGCCAACCCGGAGCGCGCCGCCTTCGGCTTCATCGCCGACCCGGATGTCGCCCGCCAGGCCCACGAGGCCGGCGTCGGCGCGGAGATCGACATCAGCCTGGGTGCCAAGTCGGACGACCTGCACGGCACGCCGATCGAGACCCGCGCCTATGTCAAGGCCCTCACCGATGGCCGCTTCATCTACAGCACGCCGATGGGTGCTGGGCGGCAGGGTGATCTCGGGCTGATGGCACGGCTGGTGATCGGCAATGTCGATGTCCTCGTCTCAACTATCCGCACACAGACGCTGGATTCCGAGGTGTTCCTGCTGCACGGCATCGATGTCCGGCGCTACGACATCGTCGCGCTGAAATCACAGCAGCACTTCCGGGCAGGGTTCGTCGATATCGCCGGCGAGATCATCCGCAGCGACACGACTGGCTCGACCTCGTCCAACCTCGAAGCACTGCCGTTCCAGCGCGTCGCCCGTCCGATCTGGCCGCTCGACCGCGATGTCACCTGGGACGGAGCGAACTAGCCATCTCCTGGGTTGGACTGCATCAAACGGGTGGGAGATTCCTCGCGTGCGCGCTCGGAATGACAGGAGAAAGGGGCAGCTGCCGATCCGGCACCTCGTCATAGACAAAGCAAAGAACGGGCCGACAGCGCCAGCATGTCACGCATGCAGGCGCGGCAGCTTTCCATTGTTCCTCTGTCATCTGCCGCCCGGAGGGCACCCGGCAGTGAGAGATCTCCCACCCGTTCGACTCAGTCCAACCTGGAGAGATTTCTCACTGCGGTTCGAAATGACAGGACAAGGGGTTGGCTGCCGGACCGAACTGCTCGCCATTGCTGGCATTGCCGACTCGCTGGGCTGGCAACCTCCATGTTCCCCTGTCATCTTGAGGTCGCAACCGAAAGATCTCCCACCAGTTTGACGCAGTCCAGCGCAGGGGAGATCTCTCACTGCGGTTCGAGATGACAGGTCACAAAGTAGGCTGCCGATTGGACATCTTGACATTGACAACGCACTGAATGTGAATGGTCCAGCTCAGAGAGTCCGTCAGGCGAGAAACGGCTTCTTGATCCTGGCGTATGGGACAGCCCTGGCGCTGTCATCGCCGTCAGGCGACCGTCCCGCGCAGATCATTGCGATCTTGGCGAATCGCCTCCCTTATCGTCCCCAAAGTGCAGGGGCGTATGCGATACGCCCCTGCACTTTGGGGACGGTGCGACGCCCCGCGTCGGGCCGTCGGCATCCAACGCGGGGGAGATCTCTCGGCTGCGGCCTCGAGTTGACAGAAGTCATGGGACGCTACCGAATCGACAGGTTGCCGTTGACAGCCCATTCTGAATGGCAGAGTCACTGGAATGATGCCTACTCACCGCTATGCCCATCATCAATCGCCCACTCATCGCGCCCAACGCAGCGAATGCGGACGGCGCGTCCAAGGAGTGCCGAGAGGGAGCGTTCGACCGGCTGGCGGAGTCGGCCTTCGAGGAGGCGGCGAGCGACCGGGGATGGCGAAGCGAGCAGCATGAACTCAGCGGCATCCTGCCCAATCGGCACGACCCCGGCGAGCCGCTCAATCTCGCCGGGCGACGCAGCCGCAGCAAGGTCAGTCAGCACCACGTGCCAGACCTGACGGCCCAGATCGACATCTGACTGCGAAACACGAAGCGCCGGCGGGATTGACTCTTCCTGAGGCGTCGGATCGGAAGATGCGGCTTCGGTGATGTGGAAGCTGACTGCCACCGGCTTGGACAGACGCGCATTCAACAGGCGCTCAACGAGGGGACGATATTCGGCGGACAGCTTGCCGACAACCGCGTCGGATGCCACCTCAACCTCAACCATGCCCCGCCAATAGCGACGGATGAAGCTTCCCGCAAACAGCAACTCGAACGTTTCCCCGGAGAGGACTCCGCTGAGGTCAGCCAGCACACTCGCCCAGGTGCGAGCACCACGTGCGCCACCGGGCAGGCGCACGTCGGGCGGCGTGGATTCAGATGTGCTGGCGGAGGCGGTTACTCCTGATAGCGCTGCCAGCGATGCGTCATCCGCGCTGCCCGGGCCACGTGGTCCGTCACCGTCGGCCGCCCAGCGCTGGACGATCTCGCGGATGCGCTTCGGCGCGACGAACGCCGATCCCGCGGCGACCGCCTCACGCAGCGCGGCGACGAGCCAATCGGAGCCGGTGGATCCGGCGGCACGAGCTGGAGGATCGGCATCGCGCTCAAGCTCGGCCAGCATGATGCGCTCGAGCGGTGTCGATCGTCGGTCATTGGCGGCCTCGAAGATGGAAACGACCAGTGGACATGGATCGACCACAGGGCCTGCGCCGCGCTCGGTAGCGGCTCCAGCAGCACGCCGCTCGGTCGGTGGGCTGCTCGTCGCGACGCTTCCAGTGGATCGAGACTCGACCGGTCCGCCCGGTGTGTCTTCGATCGGATCAGCCGCCCGAGCATGCCCCATGAGTGCGCTGCCCGTCCTACCATCTCGATTGTCCTCCTCGGCCTCAATTGGTTGCTGTTGCGCGGTCATCGCGTTCTTCACCGTCGACGCATTCCCGGTGGCGCGTGTCTCGGTCAGTTCGCTGTTTGCTGGGATTGCTGTTTGGGCCTGATCGCCACGAGTCGCAGCCGACGGCACATCCGGCATACGCGCAATCTCCCCCGCGTGCTCTGCGCGCGAGGTTGTCGTTGTTGTCGTAGTGATCTGGTTTTGGTCATACGTAGTGTTGGCCGCGGCAACATCGGTTGACTGACCATCGCTGCTCAGACCAGCACTGCTCGGGGATTTGGCGGCTGAACCTGTGTTGGCCTCAGCAGCTTCCGGTGTTGAACCAGTGTTGGTGTGCCCAACAGCGGGACTGCTGATCATCTGCTGACCTCTGTTGGTCACTGCAACACTGGTCGGCCCCGAGCCATCTGCAACACCGTCTTGTTCGCCCGAAGACAACACATCGGCCTCGTACTGACCGATGGTTAGTTCCACGGGAGTTGATGCTGATGCTCCCTGTGTTTTCGATCGTTTCCGGTGTCCGGCGCGTGTTCGCGCGCTGGCGCGCTCTTCGAGTTCGCGCGTGCGCTCCTGGAGCTGTTGCCAGAGCGGGTCGCTGGCCAGCTCCTCAAGGATGGCGTGCCAGACGTTGTTGCGGTCGATCGGGGCGAACTTTGGGGAGTAGACGCGCCGTGTGTAGCGGTAGACGGCAGTGTCTGCATCGGCAAGTCTCGCGACGGCCATGACATCGGCAGCACGGAGATTCACGCCGTCGTCGCGATCCTTCACGCGGTATAGATTATGAGGCACGCGCCACCGACGCCCTTTGGCATCGGTGCGCAGGATCATCTCCTTGCGGATCTCGATCAGATCCAGCGCGACCAGGATCTTGTTGATCGTCATCAACTCGGCTCGATCTTCTCCATAGAAGTCGGCCTCGGACTGCTGGCTGGGGAAGGCGTAGCCACGATGTGGCGACTCTTCGCGTCGATCAGTCCAGACGGTATAGGAGTTGATCAGCCCGACGCCTTTGAGGCCGATGAGCGGTGCATACTGCGTCACGACCGTGTTCCAGTGCCAGAACCAGCCGCGGCGGCGAACATCTTCACCGCTCTGAGCCCGCTCTGTCGCACCATCGCCGGTCGTTCGCGCCGCCGCGCCGACGTCGCTCGAGTCCGTGCGCATTAGCTCGGTGCCAGCGCTGGCGGGATCGCGCGCGGCGCCCGCTCGGCCCGATGCCGAGTCTGCACTGCGCTTGGGTTGTCCGGACTCTGGACTAGCCACGATCTCCGTTACCCCACTTGATCCATTCAGGAACACCGATATCCGGAACTCAGAGTAACAGGATCTTATCATCAACTCAAGTGTGCGGTTACGTGACATATTGCAGACGTCGACGTGGCACACGTGGCGATTGCTGCGTGATGAATCAATTGCGACGATTCAACTAACACATTGACGATTGAACCAGCATCGCATATCGTCACGTGTGACGAGTTGGTGGCGATCGACGTGCGGATGCGTGCGCAGTTTGCGAAGCTGGCTGGAGATGCTGAAAGGGGCGTTCGGAGTGGAAATCATCCTGCCGTACCGGACGGACTGGCGCGACATGGAGAACGTGCTGGACTACTGCAAGGGCAAGGGGGCCGATCGCTCCGCACTTGAGGTTCGTTTCGGTGCCGGCGAGGGCCTGCGGGAGACGCTCAATGCACTGGAGCAGCTTGGCCTGATCGAGCGCAGTGACGTCGGCGATGTCCGCCTGACGCTGCTCGGTGAGCAGCTCGCGTATGCGCCTGATCGTGTCCAGCGTGGTGAGCGCCTGGTCGAAGCGATTGCAACCTATGCACCATATCGCGCCCCGCTGGAGCGCGCGATCGCTGAGGACCTGGCGGTGCTCGATGCGCCGTGGATCGAGCATCTGTGGCAGGTCGATATGCGACTTGGGCAGCCTCGCAACCGGGTCGAAGAGGCGCGCACGTTCTTCTTCCGGCTCGCCGACGAGGCCGATCTGGGCATCTATCGGCGTGGCGTGCGCGGCCAGACGACTCGGCTGGAGCTTGCCGGCAGCGCGGCGGTGGCGCTGGCCCCGTTCCTCGATCGCCGGAATGACGCGCCGGCCCAGCCCGCCCGTAGCGAGCCTGCGGATTTGCCTTTGGCTCCTCAGCCGCGCGAGACTGACAGCACTGGCGCCCAGGTCGCTGGACAACCGCTGACGTTGCCGACAGCGGTCGCTCCCGGCGTATCCATGTCGATTCAGGTTGACATGACCGATTGGGACATGGAGCGTATCGAACGCTTCCTCACGCTCGTTCGTCGCCTGAACCTCGCCTGATGCTCGGTCGGCTAGTGGGCCACCACGTCGTAAGAAGCGAGCGCGTCCTGACGATCAGGTCCATCACACAGGAATACCGGAAGATGTGGTTCTGTGCAGGGAACATATCCCAGATAGCCGCTGACCGGCAGGCCGCATCTGGCAACGACAAAGTGATCGCCGGCAGCCTGTGATGGCAGCGCGATACGATGAACCTGACGGCAGAACTTGACGTGGTGACGAAAATGTGAGAGTTTATCTCATGACAATACTGAGATGATCCATGCCGTCGCACTCTCGCATCTTCTTGGGCTCGTCTCGTGTTACCATAAAGACGAAACCCTCGCTTTGTGGTAGGTCTGACAATTCGGAAGCTTTGACGCGCGGGCTGTAATGTGGGCGCCTCGCCCGCGCTGAGCGAGTGGTGCAACCGGCCGATGATTCGCATCGTGCCGGTTTGCTGTGTCGCTACCGGCTGGATCCAGTTCTCGTAGGAGGGGACTATGGCCGACCGGATAGTGATCATTGATGCCGACAAGCAGTCGGCAAGCCGCATGTGTGTGGCTCTCCAGGACGCCGGGTTTGACGTCGTTGTGGCGTCACACGGCGCAGATGCCTGCGATCTCCTGCAGGCACGCGAGACCAGTCTGCTGATTCTCGATACTGATCTGCCCGATATCGACGGCTACAGCCTGCTGTCGGATGTCTGTAGCACCTGCTACAACGGGCCAAGCATCTTCGTTTCGACGCACACCGACATCGACCATAAGCTGCGAGCGTTCGCTCTCGGTGCCGATGATTACATCATCAAGCCGTTCGAGCCGCTGGAGCTTGTTGCGCGCGTCGCGAGCGTCTGCCGCCGCTATGTCCGCGCCACCTCGGCGACCGCCGGAACGACGGTGCGTGTTGGTGATGCCGAGCTGTCGATCGGCGAGCTCTCCTATCGCAGCGAAGTGGTTGAGCCGATCAGCCTGACGCCGACCGAGATGCGCATCCTCGAGGTGCTCATGCGCAACCCGGCCATCGCCCTCTCGCGGGATCGGCTGATCGAGCGCGTCTGGGGCTATGACTTCATCGGCGAGACCAATCGCGTCGATGTCTATGTCCGTCGGATCCGCTGCAAGATCGAGCCGGATCCGGATCATCCTCGCTACATTCACACTGTTCGCGGTATCGGCTATGTGTTTCGTGCTAGCGGGCAGCGCGGAGTAGAGTTGCCATTTTCCACCCGGGATCTGAAGCTGGTGAATCAGATTCCCGCCTGAGACCGGCAGTCCTGATCGTCGCGCCGC
>JAMLIA010000116.1 GCA_023954495.1 Thermomicrobiales bacterium
CCCCCCCCCCACGACGCTGCTCACCTCGCGCGCGTGGTCGTCAATGCGCGCCGCCTCGCCGATGCAGAGGAGTGTTCAGGTCGTCCGGCGAACCGCACCATCATCGAGCTGGCGGCCTGGCTGCACGATGTCGTTATGCTGCCGAAGGGTCAAGCCGCACCGGGCGAGGCCGCGCGTCGCTCAGCCGATGAAGCGCGCTCTATCCTTACAGCGCTCGGCGTCGATCAGGCGACAATCCATGGTGTCTGCCATGCGGTGCTCGTCCACTCGTTTTCGGGCGGATTGACGCCGGAGACTCCCGAAGCGCGCATCGTCCAGGACGCCGACCGGCTCGACGCTCTGGGTGCGATCGGCATCGCCCGGCTGTGGGTCACTGGCGCGGAGATGCACAGCCTGCTCTATCACCCGACCAACCCGGCCGGCGTGGATCGTGAGCTGGATGATCGTGTCTGGGCGCTGGATCACATCGAGCGCAAGCTGCTGAAGTTGCCGGAGATGATGCAGACGGAAGCCGGACGCGTTGAAGCGGAGCGCCGGGCAGCGTATGTGCGCGACCATCGCGCGCAGATCCTCAGCGAGATTGGGAGTGACCGTGACGCGGCTGGAGCAGTTGATCGAGTCCGGCGAGCTTGACGCGCGCCTGATCGAACCAGGCGTCCCGACACCGACCGTTCCGGACGCTGCGGCTGCGCTGGGCGTCGAGCCAGACCAGATCATCAAGTCGTTGCTGTTCGCTGCACGTGATGGGCGCGTCGTTCTGGCCATCGTCACTGGTGCGAGCCGCGTCGACCGCGCTCGGCTAGCTGCGGTTGCGGGGCTGGAACGCGTGAAGATGGCTGCTGCGGAGGTCGTTCTGACGAAGACCGGTTACCCAGCAGGTGGGACTCCGCCTGTCGGGCATACGATGCCGCTCACTGTCGTTGTCGATAGTAGAGTCACGCAACTATCGGTCGTCTATGGCGGCGGTGGACGTGTGGATTCGCTGCTTCAGATCCGTCCGGCAGAGATCCTGCGGGTGACAGACGCGACGGTCGCAGACATCGTGCAGGTCGACGAATGACGGCGCACGGAGATGAAGGGAACGAATGATGGCGCAGGGCAGCATCGCTCATCGCGAGCGCACATATCCGACTCCAACACGCGGACAGCAAGCACCGGACCTCGTCGGCGAGACGCCGCAGGGCGAACGCATGTCACTCCGCCGTTCGTTCTACATGCGGCGCAACCTTGGGATCCTATTCGTCGCTGATGATGACACTGGTCGCCGATGGCTGCGCGAAGCCGCCGAGCAGCGCAACGCTGCCCACGCCGAAGTCGGCGAGATCGTCGCGATTGTCCCGCCCGGCATGGAGACCCACGGTCTGCCGGCGTTGGTCGACACGGATAGCTCTCTGTCCGCGCGTTACGGACTGTCGTCCCCTGACCTGCCCGCTGTGTTCGTGACCGACAGATACTTCGTCATCTTCTCGACGAACACCGGCGACAGCGCCACTCCGGGCCTTCTGCCCGAAGACATCCCCGGCTGGCTGGAGTTCATCGCGGCGCGGTGCAGCTGATCTCGAAGATCATCGGGCGAGCGAGCCGTCGTCCCAACCAACATATCCGCGCGCATGAGGTGGCGTGTGTCGACTGCGGTTGCCGTACTCCATCACCCCAGATCACTCCCCGGTGACGCCGCACCAATCGACGAGCATGCAGGCGATGGTCTTCGTCGCTGTGAGCAGTTCGGTGATGCTGATGTGTTCGTCGGCGTGGTGGGCGACGGTCACATCACCTGCTCCGTACATGACGCAGGGCATGTCGCCGATGATGGTGAACAGCCGCATGTCCGCGCCGTACGTGACCGCCTCGACTGGGGGCGGAGCTCCAGTGACGGCGGCGTGGGCGGCGGCGATGCACTGAGCGATCGGGCTGTCGGGCGAGGTTTCCGTTGGTGCGAACTGGCCGCCAAACCACTCGATCGTCGGTGGGTGCTCGCGGAGCCACGGATCAGCGTTGGCAACCTGCATGATGCGCTCGACGACCTGCGCCTTGAATGCATCGACATCCTCGCCTGGAATCAGACCGACTCGGCCTTCGGCGACCAGCGATTCAGGCACGGTCGACGCCCAGACGCCGGAGTGGACGACGCCGATGTTGATCGGAATCTTGTTCGCGATTGGTGCGTAGAGCGGGTGATCGATCGCCGCGTTGCGCTCGGCTTCGAATGCCAGCAGATCCTGGAAGATCGGCACGAATTTCTCCAGCGCTGAAACGCCTTCGTCGCGTACGGCGGCGTGGGCCGACTTGCCGACGATCGTCATGCGGAAGACAAGCGAGCCGCCTTGCGCCGTCACCAACGCCAGTTTGGTTGGTTCAGTGATGAGGACAGCGTCGGCCTTGTAGCCGCGCAAGATTGTCGAGAGCGCGCCGACTCCGCCGTCCTCTTCGCCGACCGTGGCGAGGACGGTCGCGTCGCCTGCGAGACGGATGCCGAGCGCGTCGAGCGCATCGAACGCGGCCAGGTAGCTGGTGAGGCCGCCCTTCATGTCGCACGAGCCGCGACCGTACACCAAGTCGCCAACGACTTCAGCGCCGAGCGGATCCTGCGTCCAGGTCGCCGGGTCGCCGTTCTCGACGGTATCCATGTGCGCGTTCAGCAGGATTGACTGCCCGCCGCCCGTGCCGCGCTTCACGGCGGCGACATTGGTGCGACCCTCGTAGACCGTTTGCTGACCGACATGGTCGTGATACGGCGCGATCTCCTCCGGCGTCGCCTCCCAGGCGTCGACCGCCAGATCGCGAACGCCACAGGCGTTCATCACGACTTTTTGCACGTCGCCTTCCGAGTTGGTGACCGACGGGACGCGGACGAGCGACTGCAGGAGTGCAATCGTTTCGTCGCGGCGCGCATCGACGGCGTCGGATATTCGCCTGACCAGATCGGCATCAATTGGCATTGAGTGGCTCCTCAGTACATGCGCTCGACGTCGAGCAGATTGCGCATTTCTTCATAGCGGCCCTCGACATAGCAGTGCAGATTGTGGATGAAGATGTCGACGATGCGACCGTTTTCGCGCTCGGACGTGCTGGCCGAGTGTGGGTTGATAATCACGTTCGGCAGGTCCCAGAATGGCGAGTCGGCGGGCAGTGGTTCGGTGCGGAACACGTCCAGTCCGGCGAAGCGGATCGTGCCGTCGGTGAGCTTGTCCAGCAGCGCGGCCTCATCGACGAGCTGACCGCGCCCGATGTTGATGAACACGACGCCGGGCTTGAGCGCATCGAAAGCGGCGCGGTCCATGATGTTCTCCGTGTCCGGTGTGTGCGGTGCGCAGAGGACGACGGCATCGGCGCTGGCCAGCATCGTTTGCAGCTCGCTGCGCTCGTAGAGGCGATCGACGCCGATCTCGGCGGCGCGCTCGGGTCGGCAGTCGCGGGCTGTGGCGACGACGTGCATGTCGAAGCAGCGGGCCATGCGGGCGACCTCGCGACCGATGCGGCCGGGGCCGACGATGGAGAGCGTTTTGCCGGAGAGTTCGTCGGAGCAGAAGCGCACCCAGCGGTGGGCGATTTTGTCATCGCGCAGTCGGTCGTATTCCTTGACGACCATCAACAGCACCATGAACACGAACTCGGTCAGCGGACGCGCGTGTACGCCGCTGGCGGTCGTGATATAGATTTCGCCCGGCCGGATGCCCAGTCTGGCGACTGTTTGACCGACTCCTGCGCTTGTCGTCTGGATCCAGCACAGGTTCGGGGCCCAGTCGAGCGGATGCTTGCCTTTGGGTGGGAAGTCGAACATGACGTCCGCGTCAAAGAGATATTTCTCCCAGCGCTCCGCCTGCTCGGGCGTGTGCTGGTAGCCCTCGATGCCGTCGTGATCGGCAACGTAGCGCGTCGGTGGCAGCAGGTCGGGCTCGTAATAGACCGCGACACCGTCCGGTGCCTCACGCCGAATTCGCTCGACGTGTTCAGCCTCCAACGGCGATGCAATCATGACCTTTATCGTCGCCAACGCAGCCCTCCATCACTCACCAGATCCAGGCCGGAGAATAGCACAGGCGGTGATTCACGCCCGAGCACGGTTTGCTGCGCTAGAATCGCCGTTGTGACTCGGCGAATGACTGGGAGAGGGCAGGGCAGATGGTCGATATCAACACGACGCTGGCGCGGCGGCTTGAGCGCGCCCAGGCGGAAATGGCCCGTCAGGGTGTTGACTACGTTTTCGTCACACCATCGTCTGACCTCGTCTACATGCTGGGCTATCCGGCGCATTCGTCAGAGCGGCTGACGCTGCTAGGCGTTCCAAAGGTTGGGCGGGCGTTCGTTGTTGCGCCACGGCTGGAAGCAGTTCGCCTTGATGATCGACGCGACATTGTCGATGTCCACGCCTGGGAAGAGACGGACAACCCGTCGGCTCTCGTGGCGTCACTGGTGGGTGCTGCCGCTGGCAAGGTCATCGCTGTCAGCGATCAGACGTGGTCGGTGTTCCTGCTGCGATTGCAGCGCGCGATCACTGGTGCAGAGTGGCTACCGGGTGGCGACGTGATCGGCGCGCTGCGCGTCGTCAAGGACGAGGCCGAGATCGCCGCGTTGCGCGAGGCGGCACGTCGGACCGACATCGCCTGGACACGCTTCGTCGAGTCGACACGGCTCTCGGGCCTGACCGAGCAGCAGGCCGGCGCAGAGTTGGCTCGCTATCTCGGTGACGAGGGTCTGCCGGAGCCGGGTTTCATGATTGTCGGCAGTGGGCCGGGCTCGGCTTCGCCGCATCATATGACCGGCGAGCGGGTGATTCAGAGCGGTGACTCGGTCGTGTTCGACTTCGGCAGCACCTGGGAGCACTACTACTCCGACATGACGCGGACCGTCTACGTTGGCGAGCCGACCGACGAATATCGCAACGTGTACGAGACTGTGCTGCGGGCGAATGCGGCGGCGAAGGCGGCGGTTAAGCCCGGTGCGACCTGCGAGTCGATTGATAAGGCGGCGCGTGACGTCATTGAGGCGGCTGGTTACGGGGAATACTTCATCCATCGCCTCGGTCACGGACTCGGGCTCGATGTGCATGAGGAGCCGTACATGGTCAGCGGCAACACCACCGAGTTGCAGCCGGGTATGGTGTTCTCCGATGAGCCGGGCATCTACATCCCCGGCAAGTTCGGCGTCCGCATCGAG
This sequence comes from Thermomicrobiales bacterium, assembly GCA_023954495.1. NCBI lineage: Bacteria > Pseudomonadati > Thermomicrobiota > Thermomicrobia > Thermomicrobiales > Thermomicrobiales bacterium. Next base: position 5,158 of record JAMLIA010000116.1, read on the forward strand.
GACATCCTCGTCTGCACCGAGGACGGCTACGAAAGTCTCAACACCGCACCGCGCGACTTGACGGTGATGGACTAACGATCAGTTAGCGAGTCGTGCGACGCGCGACGTAAGGAATGGCTCGGTCATGGATCAGTATCCGGCAACGGCGGAGGTCGTCATCATCGGCGCGGGCATCATGGGCTGCTCGATCGCCTATCACCTGGCGGAGCGCGGCGTACGCGACGTCGTCGTGCTGGAGCGCGACCAGATCGGTCGCGGCGCGACGGCCGATGCAGCCGGTGGCATCCGCCTGCAGTTCTCGACCGAGACGAACATTCGGCTGTCGCAGATCAGCCTGGAGTACTGGGAGCAGTTTGAGGAGCGCTTCGGCGTCGATATCAATCTGCGCCAGCAGGGCTACCTCTTCCTGCTGACCAGCCAGGACGATGTGCCGGTGTTTCAGCACAACCTTGAGCTGCAGCAGTCGCTGGGCGTGCCGGTGCGCTGGGTCTCGACGGACGACATTCGCGAGCTGAATCCGTCGGTTCTGGTTGATGATGTCATCGGCGGTACGTTCTGCCCGCGCGATGGCTGGGCCGACACGTCGACCAGCACGATGGGCTTCGCACAGGCGGCGCGACGTGCGGGCGTCCGCATCTTCGAGGAGTCGCCGGTAACCGGCATCGTCGTCGAGAACGATCGCGTGACCGGCGTGCAGACTGGTGACACGGTCATCTCGTCGCCGCTGGTCATTTGCTGCGCCGGTCCGCAGACGAACGCGGTCAGCCGCCTGGCCGGTCTGGATCTGCCGATCCATCCGTACCGCCGGATGTCGTTCATCACCGAGCCGTTCGACAGGATTGCGCCAACCGTCCCGATGACGATCGAGTTCGCTCGCTCGCTCTATTTCCACCCGGAGAGCCACGGCTTTCTGTTCGGCATGAGCAACAAGGACGAGCCGAGCTCGGAGAATAAGGTCGTTGATGACGACTGGATGGTGGCGACGGTCGAGGCGCTGATCGAGCGCGCGCCGATCTTCGAGCAGGCCGAGATTCTGCGTGGTTGGGCGGGGTTTTACGAAGTCACGCCCGACGATAACCCGCTCGTTGGCGCGGTGCCGGATCTGGATGGCTTCCTCGTTGCAGCCGGGTTCTCCGGGCACGGGTTCATGCAGGGGCCAGCCATCGGGCGCGTCGTCGCTGAACTTGTGGTCGATGGCGAAGCATCAACGATCGACGTCTCGGCGTTCCGACCGAGCCGCTTCCGCGAGGGCGTGCTGCTGCAGGAGCACAACGTCATCTAGCGCTCTGCGATTCGGGACTGCCTCGCGGCGTTTGGACAAATCGGCCGTGTCGTGGGGGAGGCCTTGTGGTTGTTGGAGTTGGTTACGTCTCGGTGCAGCTGTTCGCCAGCCAGTCGCTGAAAGACAAGCGGCGGGTGATTCGGTCGGTTGTCGAGCGTACCCGCAGCCGGTACAACGCCAGCGTGGCCGAGGTCGATTATCTGGACTCATGGCAGATGGCCGGGATCGGCTTCTCCTGTGTCTCGAACTCTGCGAGCCACGCCGACAGTATGCTCGCCGAAGTGCTGCGCTTCATCGAGGCGAACCTCGCCGATGGCGCAATCGCCGACGTTTCGACTGAGTTGATTCATTTGGGGTGAGGTCGAGAGCAGGCTGTGTCTGCCACCTTTCGCGGGGTGCGAGCGTCTGATTGCGCCGAATTTGAATACGACAGCAAACCAGTTCTCCTG
>JAMLIA010000117.1 GCA_023954495.1 Thermomicrobiales bacterium
AGTACGTCGGGGAGAACTCGCGCCACGAGCTGCGCCGCATCACCGGCGCGCTGCTCGTTCTCGCCACCGTCGTCGTCGGCGCAATTGTGCTGGTGCTGCAGTTCTTCGCACCGGCAGCAGTGAACGTCATGACCGCGCTGGGTGGTGGCGAGTCGGCCCGTGGCATCGAGACGGTCGATCTGACAATCGAGCTGGTGCGCTGGATCCTGCCAGCCGTGCTGCTGCTGGCGATCTCAACCATCCTGATGTCGACGCTGTTCGCGCTGCAGCGCTTCACCCTGCCGTCGCTGTCGCTCTCGCTGCGTAACGTCGCGATCATCTTCAGCGCCCTGACGCTCGGCCGGACGGCGCTGGAAGTCCGCTCGATGGCGATCGGCATCGTCCTCGGCGCGCTGCTGCTGGTCATCGTCCAGCTACCCGGCCTGCGCGACGCCATGCCGATCCTCAACTTCCAGATCAATCATCCGGCGATCCGGCGCATCGGCATCCTCTACCTGCCGATCTTCATCGGCCTGCTGGCGAACACCTTCGCGCTGGTCGTCGACCGCAACCTCGCCTGGGGTGCCGGTGAGTACGCCCCGGCGGCGATGCGCTATGCCACAACCCTCAACCAGATGGTGCTCGGCCTGGTCGCGGCTGCGATCTCGCTGGCGTCACTCCCGGCCCTGTCGCGCCACTTCTCGTCCGGCGACGACGAAGCGTACTGGGGCACGCTGGCGAACGGCCTGCGGATGATCACCGTGCTCGTCGTCCCGGCGACGCTCGGGCTGGCTGTGCTCTCCTGGCCGACGGTCCAGCTCATGTTCCAGCACGGCGAGACGAACCACGACGCAGCCGTCCAGATTCTCATTGCGCTGTTGATCTACCTGCCGGGCACGCTCTTCGCTGCCTTCGATCAGGCGCTGATCTTCGCCTACTACGCGCGCAAGAACACGAAGACCCCGCAGATCGTCGGCGTGCTGGCGGTCGGTGTCTACTTCCTGTTCGCCCTGACGCTCGTCGGACGTTTCAACATGGCCGGGCTGGTGGCGGCCAATAGCGCCCAGTTCATCTTCCACGCCATCGTCATGGTTGTGCTGGTGCGGCGTATGTTCCCGCACGGCACGCCTGCGGCGCGACAGTTCGACATGCCGCGGCTCGTCCGCACCATCCGCTCCTCGACGCTCGTCTCGATCGTCATGGCGCTGGCCGCTGGCGGACTCGCGTGGATGCTAACCCGTGGCCTGCCCGAGCCGGATGCCGGTTTCGCGCGGCTGCTCCGCGAAACGGTCGTTGTCGTCATCCCGGCCGGCGTCGGCGCGGCGATCTACGGCGCGGGGCTGTTGCTGCTGCGCGTCCAGGAGATGCAGACCATCCAGCAGCGGGTGATGTCACGACTGGGACGGTTCGGAAGGTAAGACCAGAATGCAACAATCTGACGCACACTACGACGCCGTCATCGTCGGTGGACGCTGCGCGGGCAGCGCCACGGCGATCAATCTGGGCCGCGCGGGCTATCAAGTGCTGCTGGTCGAACGGGCGGCGATGCCCTCCGACACGCTCTCGACCCACGTCCTCTGGCCGGATGGCATCGCTGCACTTCGCCGCCTCGGCCTGCTCGACGCCGTGCTGGCGACCGGCGCGCCACCAGCGCACCACTTCCGGCTCGTGCGTGGCGACGACGAGGTGCTTACCGAGATCGTCCCGTTCGATGGCATCGACTACACCCTCTGCGTCCGTCGCCTGGAGCTCGACGGCATCCTCTGGGACGCCGCGTCCGCGACCGAAGGCGTCGATGCTCACGACCGCACAAGCGCTCTGCGGCTGCGTCGCGACGGCGACCGCGTGATCGGCGTCGATCTGCGCGGACCAACTGGCGAACGCAGCGTCTCGGCCGACATCGTCATCGGTGCGGACGGGCGTAACTCGCATATCGCCCACGAGGTCGGCGCGACCGAGCGCAACGTCGTTGAGCCGGGCCGCTACTGGTACTACACCTACTTCCGCGACGCAGCGCCGCCGGGTCCGATCGCGCTGACGCAATCCGACGCCGAGCGCGACATGATCGCGACGATGCCGATGAACGATGGCCTCCAGATGGTCATCCTCGGCGCATACAACGAGGACTTCGACGAGTTCCGTCGCGACCACGAGGCGAACTACTTTGCGCGAATCAACGCGCACCAGTGGGTCCGACAGATGCTCGCCAAGGCCACACCAGTCGCGCCAGTACGCGGCATCGCCGGTGTACGTGGCTACGACCGCACTGTTTGGGGATCGGGCTGGGCGCTGATCGGCGATGCCGTCCACCAGAAAAACCCGATCGTCGCGCGCGGCATCAACGAAGCGCTCCGCGAGGCCGAATTCCTTGGCAACGCATTCGCCGACGGCATTAGCGACGCAGCGCTGACGCGCTACGCCGATGCAGTCCACCGACACACCCTCGGCAAGGCGCTGAACGCCCGGATGCTCGAACGCCCCGATCGCTGGATGACCGCTGACCAGGGCGCATTGCTCTCCGCCGCCACGACCACCCCGGATGGCCTCGCCCGCTACCTGCGCGTCGAATACGACGATACCTACGGCTTCGCCGAGTTCTTTGGGGACGCGGCGGGATAGCGCGGTCGACCGTCACACATCCGCACCCTGATACGTCAAGTACATGAGAGCCCATATTCGGACAGCATGACACGTCGCTGCTCATGAAGAGGAGACACGATGAGTTCAGGATTCACCAAAGAAGAACGCGACGCCATGAAGGCGCGTGCCCGAGAGCTGAAGGCCGAAGAGCGCGCAAACAAGAAGCGCGAAGACGGGGAGAACGACCTGCTGGCAGCAATCGCCGACATGCCGGACTCCGACCGCGTCATGGCCGAGCAAATCCATGCCATCGTCAAGGAGGTCGCCCCGGACCTGATGTCGAAGACCTGGTACGGCATGCCGGCCTATGCCCGAGACGACAAGGTCGTCTGCTTCTTCCAGCCCGCCGCCAAATTCAAGGTCCGCTACGCGACACTCGGATTCAACGAAGACGCCCACCTCGATGACGGTGTCATGTGGCCAACGTCCTTCGCGCTGAAGGAGATCACCGCCACCGAGAAGGCGCGGATCGCAGAGCTGGTGAAACGGGCGGTGAGTTAAAAGCACGTTCCCGAACTGGTCAGGGTGCTGATCGAGGCGGCGCACCTCCCCAGCGCCCTGACAGCTGTCTTCAATGACAACACGCAAAGCGGCTGCGGCTGAATCGCACGGGAATTACACGTCGATAGACACGTCATTGAGATGCTCACTCGTTCAACAGGGCGTACGTATGCGGGTCTCATGACTTCGAATCACACGGAATCACACGGAATCACACGGAATCACACGGAATCACACGGAATCACACGGAATCACACGGTCTGTCTAAGAGCGACTATCGTTATCGGGCAATGAAGCATTCCCGAGAAGTAGCCAACGAGCACCTCGCCCCCGGCCAACGACATCCACCATGCCAAGGCGACGAAGCATCTGCAAATTGTCCTGAATCGTTCTTTCCGGCGTGGGAATTGAAAGATTGCTAACAATCGTGTGAAGGTGCGAAGGCCCCAAGCGACTCAAGATTTCAAGCACGTCACGCTGGAGCGGATTCAGAATATGGCTGATGCGCGTCGGTGGAACGTATCGAGTAGGTCGGAACCGCACAAGGACCTCACCTCCACTCGACTCAAACTCTGGAGGAACGAGCCCTGCACGCTCAGTGAGTTCAGCCATCTTCAGAGTTCCCCGTCCCCACTGCTCAATAATTCCGCGTCGATAAAAGACCTGAGCAATAAGTGGATTCCACGGCCGGGATCGATGTGGGCGAATCAAGTCATCAGGCGTCAGTCCGAACGGCAGCAATCCTGTGCTCGAAATCTCAAGCCGATCATCGAAGATCGCAATACTGACTGCACCACCAGGTACCCCATAATCGCGATGACAAAGAGCATTTGCAAGCGCCTCGCGCAATGCCTCTGTCGGATACAGTGGATCATCCACACGCTCAAACAGATTGGGAACGACCCGCCCGGCGACCGGCAGATGGTCTCGCAGGAATCGCTGAGCCCGGATCAACAACTGAAACGCATTACCGTACTCTTGCCGATTATCAATGAATTCGTTCTTATCATTGCCCCGGAATCGAGCCATTCGCAAAATACATTGCGGATACAACGGCATCAGGCGCTCTGATCGCCCGAACAAGACCACTGCTGCATTCAACAGCTGCCCATCATGAATCAGGCCAAGTCCTATGAGTATCTCGACAGGATCGCGAGTTCCTGGATCATCCATACGTCCACGGCGGATGGACTCCTGAATGGTCCTCTCAATTTCTTCCAGGTCCAGATCGTCAACGGTGACGGCAGATGCTGCCTGATTCTCCCAACGACGAAATGCGTGCATCCGCTCGATAAGCAAGCGATCGTATTGAGCCCGCGGCATTCGAGATGTCGTCGGTCCCTGTCGATGATACGGACGTCCATCATACGTATAAAGTTCGCTACCGGCGCTGCCCGTAACACTCAGGATAAGGACCTTCTTGCCACTAGGGAGAGGCAACGTATCGATGTGCGGAAAGGCAGGCGGCTCGATCTTCTGGAACTCGTGATGAAGGTCCTCCATCGTCTTTTCAGAGACATCCTGTCCGATAATCTTCCGCTCGGGCGTTATCCCGAATACAACGAAACCACCGATCCCGTTCAGCATTGCGCAGATAGTTCGGGCTGCATCCGTTCGCTGACCCGTCGATTTCTTGAATTCAAGATCAGCCGACTCGCCGCGAGCTATAAGTTCAGCGATGTCATTGGCGTTCATCCTGGCTGAACCTCAATCTCTCCCGATCTGAATCCCTGAAGTCCCTGAACTATGAGTATGCTAACCCGCGAGCCGCATTGGAGACAGCGACAACTTCGGCTCCATCCATCACAATACCCTCATCAATCGCACCTGCATGAGCCGAAGGAGTCTCTCATGGCAGCACCCGTTACTACCGGAACGCAGACGCGCCCGACCTACGAGCAGTTCGCCGCAATCCGCCGCTACCAGCCGACATTGTCCTTCTCACCGGACGGGTCGGAGATCGCCTATTCGACCAATATCTCCGGGCAGTACAACCTCTGGCGGCAGCCAAGCAGCGGCGGCTATCCGCGCCAGGTGACACTATTCGATGATCGTGCGGTGCGTGAGATTGCCTGGTCGCCGGATGGTGACACCATCTTCTTCGTGGCCGATATCGACGGCAACGAGATGTATCAGATCTTCCGCATCCCGGCGGCCGGCGGCGTGCCCGAGCAACTGACCGACGCGCCAGCGGTGCAGTTCTATCTGGCCGACGGGCCGTTCTCGCCGGACGGCACGACCATCGCCTTCGCCGGCAACGATCGGGAGCCGACCAACCAGGACGTGCAGCTCCTCAATCTGCAGACCGGCGAAACACGCCGCCTCACGACAGAGGACGGCTCGTTCTTCGCCGCGCGCTGGTCGCCGGACGGCTCGTGGCTGACCGTCGTGGATTTCCAGACCAACTCACGCACCGACGTCCACCTGTTCAATCTTGCGACCGGCGAGCGCCAACTGGTAACGCCGCGTGACGGGGACGTGCTGAATCTCGCCGAGGCGTGGGCGGCCGATAGCTCCGGCTTCTATCTGCTGACCGATGAGGACCGCGAGTTCACCGGCCTGGCGTTCTACGATCTCAACAGCGGCCAGAAGCGCTGGGTTGAGACGCCCGAGTGGGATATCGAGCGCGTGGCGCTCTCGAAGGAAGGCCATTTCCTCGCCTGGGTCGTGAATGAGAACGGCTACTCGCGCCTGCATCTGCGCGATCTGCGGACCGGCGCGCTAGTCGATCTCCCGGAGTTGCCCATTGGCGTCATCTCCGCGATGACAATCACCGCTGATGGCGCGAAGATTGGCCTGCTTTTCTCCGACGCAACTCGCCCCAACGAGGTCGTGATCGTCGATGTCACGAGCGGCACGATCAATCAGATCACCGAGAGTGCCCTCGGCGGGATCGATCCGGCGGAGATGGTGCATCCCGAGCTGATCCACTACCCGACGCACGACGGACGCGACATCCCTGCCTGGCTCTATCGACCGAAGGGCGACGGGCCGTTCGGCGTTGTCCTCTCGATCCACGGCGGACCGGAATCGCAGGAGCAGGCGGCCTATAACTACTCCGGGCTGTACCAGTACTGGCTCTCACGGGGCATTGGCGTGCTTGCACCGAACGTCCGCGGCTCGACCGGCTACGGCAAGACTTACCAGCGCCTTATTCACCGCGACTGGGGCGGGGACGAGCTGAAGGACTTTGAGCAGGCCGTCGCCTGGCTGCATGCGCTGGACTGGGTCGATCCGCAGCGCATCGGCGTGTTCGGCGGCTCGTTCGGCGGGTTCGCCACGCTCTCCTGCGTCTCGCGCCTGCCCGACCTCTGGGCGGCGGCGGTGGATATCGTCGGGCCGTCGAACCTGGTGACGTTCTCCAAGGCGGTGCCACCGACCTGGCGACGGATCATGAACGAGTGGGTTGGCGATCCCGAGACGGAAGCCGACTTCCTGATGTCGCGCTCGCCGATCACCTACGTCGACCAGATCCGCGCGCCCCTCTTCGTCATTCAGGGCGCGAACGACCCGCGCGTCGTGCAGTCCGAAAGCGACCAGATCGTCGAACGCCTCCGCGAGCGCGGCGTCGACGTGCGCTACGACGTCTACGCCGACGAGGGCCACGGCTTCACCCGCCGCGCCAACGAGATCA